>JAEWSV010000409.1 GCA_023398155.1 Spirochaetota bacterium | reverse complement strand
GGGTGGAGGAGAGCAGCATCCCGATGCGTTCAAGCGAACAGGCGGACGCGGGATCCAGCTCCGCGGCCTCATCGGGAAGGGAAACCGCGGCTATGCCGCCCCAGTCGCCGCGATCGTCTCCGAAAGGTACGACCGTCGCGTTCGGTTCGTTGGGCTCGTTTCCCCGCCAGGATCGCAGCGCCTCCAAGGCGCTGTCGGCGCATGAACCGCGCGCTTCGGCGATTCGGCCCTCGGGACAGTCGGCCATTACCGCGACGCCGCAGACGCGAAGGACCGGAGAGAGGGTATCGACTACGATCCGCATCGCCCGCGTTTCGTTCTCCACGCCGCTCAAGGTCACGGCGAGATCCAACTCAAGGGCCAACATCTCGTAATGGTCTATCACGTGACGTAAAAGATAGAAGGAGAGGGAAAGAAAGGCAAGTCGGAGGTTTAATCGGTTAAGGCAGCGGATGCGGCTCCGCGAGCGCGTAGCCTTGCGCGTAATCCACGCCGATCCGGCGGAGCCGCTCCACCACGCCGTCGTTACGGGCGTATTCTCCGACCGTCTTGAGGCCGATTACGTGGCCCATGGAGTTGATCGAATCGACCATCGTGTAGTTGACGAGGCTTTCGTCGATGGTCTGTACGATGGAGCCGTCTATCTTGAGGTAGTCCACCGGTAGGTTCTTGAGGTAATTGAAAGAGGAGAAGCCCGAACCGAAGTCGTCCAACGAGAACGTGAATCCATCGTCCTTGAGCCGCGACATGAATCGGGAGGCGTAGGACAGGTTCTGGATGGCGGCGGTCTCGGTGATCTCGAAGCAGAAGGACCGGGGCGAGACGCCGTATTCCCTGAAGGTGAGGGTCACGAATTCCACGAAGGCTTCGTCGAGGAGCGTCGGACCGGAAAGGTTCACGCAGAAGACGCGGTTCATGAGCGGATCGCCCGCCTCTTTCAACCGGAGCCACGCCTTGACGGTATTCTCCAAGACCCACCGGTCCAGGGTCGGCATGAGGCCGTAGCGCTCCGCCGAGGGGATGAACGAATTCGGTCCCGCTATCGAACCATCCGCGTTCTCCATGCGGAGGAGGATTTCCAGCTTCGCCGGCGCCGGCGCGACGGGATCGAGGGGTTCGAGGGGTTGGAACCAGAGCCGGAACCTGCTCTGCTCCAAGGCCTCGTTTATCTTCCCGATCCATTCCATCTGGCCGCGGCGCTGGACGTACTTCTCTTCGCTCCGCTTGAACACGCTGATACGGTTGCCGCCTTCTTCCTTGGCGATGTAGCAGGCGTCGTCCGCGGCCGCGAGCACCGCGTGGATATCCTCGTCCTCCTGGTTGAGCGGGACGAGGCCGATGCTGAGCGTTATCGGGAAGAGGCTCTTCTGCCAGATGAATTTATGGGCTTGGACGGCGTCCTGGAGCCGCTTGGCCACGTGCAGGGCATCGTCCAACGTACAGTCGCGCAGGATGACGGCGAACTCATCGCCGCCGAGGCGCGCCGCGAAATCGTGGCGTTGGGTGAGCGATTGGATGAAGCTCGCGACTTGGCGCAAGAGCTCGTCGCCGGCCATTGACCCGCAGGTGTCGTTGACGACCTTGAAGCGGTCCACGTCCAGCTCTATGAGGGTATGCCGACCGCCCGACCGCTTCAACTCTTCCAGGAGCTCGGAGAGCTTGAGCGAGAATTCCTCGCGGTTCGAGAGGCCGGTGAGTCCGTCGTGGCTCGCCTGGTAGTCGATGGTAGCCGACATGCGCTTGAGTTCGCTGATGTCGCGGAAAGCCAGCACGTATCCTTCCGTCTCGTTCTCCGCCTGATGGATCTTGGTGATCGAACCGTCGACGATGTAGGTCCGGCCATGTCGATTCTTCATCACGACGTCGCGGAAGAAGGAGGGATGGCCTCCCTCCGGTAACGACTCGGGCAGGACCGGGGTGAGGCCCCGCGGCTCTATCAAGGACAGGATTACCTGGGCCGCCTTCCCCCGCGCTTCATCCTCGGTCCAGCCGCTCATCTCCGCGGCTATGGGATTCATGAAGAGGATCTCCAGGTTCATTCCGGTCGCGACGATGCCGTCGTTGACGCTATGGAGGATGGCCGAGAAGAGGCGTTCCTGTTTTTTGACGCTCTTGTCGACCTTGTGCTTGTAGAGGGCGATATCGATGGTGGTGTAAAGTTCGCGTTCTTTAAAGGGCTTGAGGATATAGCCGAAGGGTTCGGCTTCTTTCGCCCGTTCCAGGGTCCGCTCGTCGGCATAGGCGGTAAGGAAGATGACCGGAATCTGGAGCTCGCGCTTGATGGTTTTCGCGGCTTCGATGCCGTCCACGGCCCCCGCGAGCATGATGTCCATGAGGATGATGTCGGGCTTGCACTCGCGCGCCTTGCGGACCGATTCCTCGCCCTCGGATGCCGTATCGCAAACCATATACCCGAAACGTTCGAGACGGCGCTGGAGGTCCAAGGCTATGATCTTCTCGTCTTCTACGATCAGGACACGTTCGCTTTCCATATCGTTAATTCAGTATAACTCAAGGTTCGACCCGGTCAAGCTGGATTCCTCCCCGAAGTATCTCTCTTGAACGAAAGCGAGCGGGCTATTTCTTGAGCGAGGTCGACGGGGTTCATCCCCTCCGCTTCGATTTCGAAGTCTGCGATCCGGCCGTAGGCGTCGGTACGGCGGTCGTGGAGCTTTCGATGGATCTCTTCCGGATCATCTCCGCGCAGGAACGGCGGAAGGCTCCCCGTACGCTCGGCGGCCGCCGATACCCGCGCCCAAGCCGTTCTCGCGCTGACGCGGAGGCTCACGAGTCGGCCCGCTCCCTTGAGCGCGTCGAGCGCCCGCGGATTGTCCACGAGCCCGCCTCCGGCGGCCACCACGAGGATCGCCCCGCTGGGCCCCTCGGGCGTCTCTCGTGCGGTGGCGACTCCCGCAGCGAGGGCTTCCGCCGCCTGGGCTTCCGCGTCGCGGAAGACCTCGACGCCTTCTTCGTACAGGGTCCGCGGGTTTTTCCCCGTCCGTTCCTGGATGAAATCATCCAAGTCCACGAAGCGGCCTCCGATGAGGCGCGAGAGGGCTTTGCCCGCGTAGGTTTTTCCGGTGTGCTTCGGTCCGACGAGCGTGACGACTTGCGGCGTTGCGACGAATCCCATAGACTGCGTTCCCCCTTCAGCACTACTATAAGTATGCCATGAAGCGTTTCCTGTGTCTCGTCGTCCCGAACGCGGAGCGTTTGCCGTGAGCGGCGCGCTCGCCCTTTCTATCCTGTTGGCGCTCGCCGGTCTGCCCATGGCGTTCGCGTACCTGCTTATCGCGCGCCGTTCGCCGGAGTTCGTGCCGCAGCGATTCCTACT
>JAEWSV010000544.1 GCA_023398155.1 Spirochaetota bacterium | reverse complement strand
CCCGCCGCTCTTCTTGAGAGGTCGTTCGCTCAGGATCGTTCGCTCGTTGACGTTGGCTGATTGTTCTATTATTATCGAACTATGAAAACCGGCGGCGTCTCGCTCAAAGAATTTCGGACGATCGGCTCGTATCTCAAGCGGTACCGGTACCGGTACGCCATCGGGTTCGTCTTCCTCGCCATAGTGGACGGAGCCCAGATCCTCATCCCCCAATTCATCAAGCGCGCCGTCGACACCATTTCGGTAGGGAACTACGGGCTCGCCTCCATCTTGCGGCTCGGCTTCGGCATGATCGCGGTCGCCGCCGTCATATCGGTCGGCCGTTTTCTCTGGCGCTACTTCATCCATGGCTCTTCCCGCCGCATAGAGACGGAATTGCGCGATCGTCTTTTCGCGCACCTCCTGGCGCTCTCGAGCGGCTTCTACCAGAAGAACAAGACCGGCGACCTCATGGCCCGCGCCACGAACGACCTCAACGCGGTGCGGATGGCTATCGGCATGGGCCTCGTGGCGTTCGTCGACGGAACGCTCATGGCGAGCGCCATCCTCATCGTCATGTTCATCCATGACGCGCGTACGGCCGCGCTATCGATCGCGCCCTTGCCCGTCATCACTCTACTCATCCTGGCGTTCGGCAGCGCGGTGGGGAAGCGTTTCAAGCGCGCCCAGGAATCCTATGCGGCCATGAGCGACGTCGTCCAGGAATCCTTCGCGGGAATCCGGGTCGTGAAATCTTTCGTGAAGGAAGCGTGGTTCGGCCGGAAATTCGCCGACGCGAACGACGATTACCGGGAAGCCAATATGTCCCTCGTGCGCACCTTCGGCCTCTTCTTTCCCCTCATCTCGTTCCTCTCAGGCCTAACGACGCTCATCCTATTGCTGGTCGGCGGTTCGCGGGTCGTGGAAGGGATTATGAGCCCCGGCGAACTCGTGGCGATGTTCAGCTACCTGCAGATGCTGATCTGGCCGATGCTCGGCGCCGGCTTCACCATCAATATGCTCCAACGAGGAGCCGCGAGCCTCGCGCGCGTCAACGAAATCCTTACCTCGGTTCCCGAGATCGCGTCACCCAAGAACCCCGCAGTCCGGCAAACGGAAGGGCGATCCGCCATGGCGATCGAGATCCGCGACCTCGATTTTTCGTATCCGACGGGGACCGCGGCCTTATCGGGCCTTTCCCTTTCGATCCCGCGCGGTTCCATGCTCGGTATCCTGGGGCGGACCGGTTCGGGAAAATCGACCCTGCTCCGCCTCTTGCCGCGTATCCTGGATCCGCCTACGGGAGCCGTCTTCGTAGACGGGATCGACGTGCGGGAATGGGATCTCCGAGAGCTACGCGCTCAGTTCGGCGTGACCCCGCAAGATACGTACTTGTTCTCCGATTCGGTGCGGAACAACATCGCCTACGGTGACCCCGGCGCCGACGAGGATCGCCTGCGCGCCGTAGCGGAACTTTCGGCGATCGCGGGCGATCTGGATGATTTTAAGGACGGCTGGGATACCGTCGTCGGAGAACGCGGGCTCACCTTATCCGGAGGACAGAAGCAACGGGTCGCCATTTCCCGCGCCGCCGTCCGCGATCCTGAGATCCTGATCTTGGACGCCGCGCTTTCCGCGGTGGCCGCCGAGACGGAGGAACGCATCCTTGCGCGCCTCGTCCGCGAACGGCGCGGGAAGACTACGATCATCGTATCGCACCGCGTCTCCACGCTCCAACACGCCGACGCCGTACTGGTGTTGGACCGCGGGGGGGCGGCCGAGTACGGCCGTCCTGCGGAACTCGCGGTCGGCGACGGTTTTTACGCGGAGACGGCCCGCCTTCAGCAACTCGAACGCGCGCGGAGTTCCGAGGTTTCCCATGGCTGAATATTTCGAAACGGAGAACGCCGTCAAAGGCTACGATTCCCGTATCGTAGCCCGTATCCTGTCCTACCTCCGTCCGTACCGGAAGCTGATGATCACGGCTTTCTTCGCCCTCGCGGTATCGACAGCGGGCGAGCTTTGGCTGCCCGTATTGATCCAGCGGGTACTCGACGACGCGATCCTCGCGAGTTATTACCGCGTGGATCTTGAGCGAGCTGCCGGGGAGGACGGAAAGGTCGTCGCCGCCCTGACAGCCGATAAGCGGGCGATACGGCTGGATCGATGGGCCTTCGTGCCGAAGGCCAGGGCTTTCAAGATGACCGGAGCTCAGGAGCGCGCCCTCGTGGAGCGCGGAGCCCTGGACGCCTCATCCTGGTACGCGTTCCGGCTCCAGGGCGATGATCCATCGGTCGTAGCCGCGCATCCGCTCCTTTTCACGACCGACGGCACATCGGCGGCCCTTCGCAAGGACGATCTGCCCGGCTTGACGGTCGATGAGCGGAGGACCATCCGCAGCGGCGACCTTGGCCGCATACGGCTCGCGGTCGTTTCTTTCTTCGCGATCCTGCTCGTGGTCCTCGCGGCCACCTTCGCCCAAATTTGGTCGACGACTCTCATCGGCCAGAAAGTGATGAAAGATATCCGCCTTTCGCTCTTCGAACGGACTTCTTCGCAATCCCTCGCCTTCCTCTCGCGACACCCGGTCGGGCGCATCGTCACGCGGCTCACGGGCGATGTGGAAACCATCAATGAGTTCTTCACGTCCGTCTTGGTCGCCTTCCTCAAGGACGTATCCGTGATGGTCGGCGTACTCGTGATGCTCTTTTTCCTTTCTCCGCAGCTCGCCCTCATCACGCTCCTAACCTTGCCTCCCGTGGCCATCGTGACGGCGGTAAGCCGCTTCAAGGCGCGCGACGCCTTCAGGAGGCAACGGATCGCCTCCTCCCGGGTGAACGCATATCTCGCCGAACGGCTCGCGGGCATCCAGGTCGTCCAACTTTTCGCGCGCGAAAAGACGAGCTCGGAGGAATTCGGGGAACGGAATCAGGAGCTCCTGAACGCGAATCTCGGCGAGATGTACGTGATCGCATCCTTCCGCCCCGTGGTGGAATTCCTCTCCACCATCACGACGGCCGCGGTCATCGTGACGGGCGCCGCCATGGCCTTGGATCTTTCCCTCACCCTCGGCGTGCTCATCGCATTCATCAACCTCGTACACATGTTCTATTCGCCGGTCGCGGACATCGCGGAGAAGTACACGCTCCTGCAATCCGCTATGGCGGGGGGCGAGCGGGTTTTCGCGTTCATGGACGCGGATGAACGGATACGCGATGACGGCCGGCGTGCGCTTCCGGGCCCCGCGCGCGGCCACATAGAATTCGACCACGTGCGTTTCGGCTACAAGGCGGGCGAGTCCGTGCTCAAGGATTTGAGCTTCCGGGTAGAGCCGGGCCAGATGGTCGCGGTGGTCGGCTACACGGGGGCGGGGAAAACGACCGTGACGAACCTGCTCGCGCGCCTCTGGGACGTCGACGCGGGGATCATCCGTCTGGACGGCATACCTATCCGGGACCTGCCGCTGGACGAACTCCGGAGGTCGGTATTGCCGGTGCTGCAAGAGGTTTTCCTTTTCTCGGGTACCGTCGCTGATAACATCAGGCTGGGACTTCCCTTGAGCGACGAAGAGGTCGAAGCCGCGGCTCGGGCCGTGCATGCCCACGAATTCATATCGAGGCTTCCGGACGGCTATAAGACGGTGCTTTCCGAAGGGGCCACCAACGTATCCTCGGGGCAGCGGCAGCTGATCAGTTTCGCGCGGGTCGTCGCGCACGATCCGCGCATCGTGATCCTGGACGAGGCCACGAGTTCCATCGACACGGAGACCGAGCGGCTCATCCAACTCGGCTTGGCGCGTATCCTGGCGGGGAGGACGTCCGTCGTCATCGCCCATCGGCTTTCCACGATCAAGCACGCGGATAAGATCCTCGTCCTTTCCGGGGGAATCTTGATCGAAGAAGGAACGCACGATGAGCTTATCGCCCGGGACGGCCTGTACGCGAGGCTCTACCGGCTCCAATACGAGCGGGCGGCCGGATGAATCTGGAGTTCCATTATTGGATCGTCCTGTTCTTGGCTCGGAAGGCGGGAGTGGGCGCCGATGAAGCCTGGACGATCGCGTACTCCTCCCAACTCACCGACGACCGTACGTACCCGATACCGATCGATGGACAGAGAGGCCGGGATGAAGTGATCGCGACCCAGAGTTTCGGGACGTCCGACGACGAGGAGACGCGCTCGATCCGACTCGCTTGCCACTTCGTTCCGGGCGTCAGGGCCGAGGCATCTCGCCTGCGCATCGATGGGGATGCCGGAGCCCTGGTCGTGACTCCCGGAAGCCCCTCCGCTAAGCGCCTTCTCATCGCCGCCCTCGAGTCGCGGGATCCCTATCGCGTCGGTATCGCGCTCCACGCGTACGCCGACACCTGGGCCCACGCCAATTTTTCCGGGACGCTCGATCCCAAGAACGCCTTCGCCGACGACGATCCGGTTCCGCCCATCGGGCACGCCCCCGCGCTCAGGCGTCCCGATCTCCTGGTCGAGGTATGGGATGACCCCCGTCTCCTGAGTCAGTACCGACGGGTGGTCAACCGCGACCGTTTCATGGCCGCCGCCCGAATGATCTACAAGTATCTCGCGACGTACGCGCGCAGGCCCTTCGATGACGTGGACGCGGTCGAGGGAGAACTCTCCGAGCTATGGGGAAGACCCGGCAGAAAGGGCCGGGCCGAGCGATTCGCGGATTACGCGATAGCGACGGAGGAGAAGCCCTACGAGCGCGACGCCTGGCTCCGCGAGGCGGGTCTCGCTGAGGCCGTCGCCATAGACCCTCCGGCGGAGGGCAGTTTACCGAAGGTTCTCGCGAAAGCGCTCCGGCGCGGAGACGAATGGATACGGACGCGCATCGGGGGCCGCACGTACCGAATCGATGACCGGTACTACGGCAGCGACTTGGCGCGATGGAACTCGGCGGCGAAGGCCCATCTTGCGGCCTTCGCCTCGCTCGATCGATAGCTATCGAAGCAACGCCTCGTTTCCCTTTTTCCCCCAGCGCTTCGCAAGATCGGCCGGCGTTTCGCCGGCCACATTCCGTGCTTTCTTGTCGGCTCCGAGCTCCAGGAGCAGTTTCACGGCCTTCTCGTCGCCCTTGTAGGCGGCGAAGTGCAGGGCCGTATTCCCGACGCTATCGGCCTTCGCGATGGTATCTCCTTCGCAGAGCCAACGGATAGCATCGGGCCGAGAGGTAAGGGCGAAGGTCATCGGGGACTGTCCGTCGGATGCCGGCGTAAAGAGGTCCGCTCCCGAGCGCACGAGCGAGCGCACCTGTTCTTCCTTCCCGCCGTCCACCGCTATACGCAGAGGGGTTTTCCCGGAGGAATCGGTGGCCGATATACGGGCCCCGAGCGTAGCGATTACCCCGATAGTATTCTCGTCGGCGCCTTCCATGACCGCGATGTGGATCGGGGAGCGCCCCTCGTCATCCGCGATATCCAGGCGGTCTTTCGTCAGGAGGGTCTGGGTCATGGCGGGCCCCGAAACGAGAGCCGCCTTGAACGGGGTGACTCCTGCCGCGTTCCGCGCATGGATGGACACCCCGCGCGCTAGGAGGAGGGTGGCGATACCTTTCCTTCCGGTCGCCACCGCGATATGGAGAGGCGTGTCGCCGCGTACGTTGCGCGTTGTCGGATCGGCCCCTTCCTCGACCAGGAGTTCGGTAGTCGCGGGATTGCCGACGGCGACCGCTTCCATGAGCGGGGTCGCCCCGAAGAGGTCCCGCGTTTCCATCGGCGCGCCCGCGGCGAGTAGGAGCATCGTCATATCCTTGAGGCCGAGTCTGGCCGCTTCATGGAGAGGAGCCTTACCCGCCTGATTGCGGGCGTCGATATCCGCTCCTATCGAAAGCAAGCCTTTGGCGACGTTGAGCGCGTTCCATCGTACGGCCGCATGGAGCGGCGTGTTTCCCGCGGCGTCTCTGCTCGCCATGGACGCGCCCTCCGTGACGAGGGCCGCGACCGTTTTTGGAGAATCTGCTTTTACGGCGGTGAAGAGCGGCGTCTCCTTCATACCGTTGCGGGCCTCGACGTCGGCGCCGCGCTTAGCGATCAGGGGAACGGCCGTATCGAGTTTCCACTCGGCGACGTAGTGGAGGATGCTGTTGCCGAGTCCGTCCCGAGCGGAAATAGTGGTGGAATTGACCATCCATGCCAAGAATCCGCCGGGGAAGACCGCGGCGAGATGCAGCGGGCTCATGCCTTCCGCGTTGGTTGCGAAGATGTCGGCTCCGCGGGAAATGAGGAGCTCTCCCACCTCGCGGAGGTTGCTGCGGACCGCGAGATGTAAGGCGGTATCTCCCTCTTTGTTGCGGGCGTTGACGTCGCCTTTGCGGTCCAGGATGAGCGCGATCGTCTGGGGTTCCGCTTTCGACGCGACCGCTACGAGGAGAGCCGTATTGCCGGCGCTGTCGCTCGTAAGTACGGTCGCGCTCGTCAGTATCGCGTTAAGAACCTCACCCTTCATGCCGAGCGCCAAATCGAAGGGCGTTCGGCCGGAGATGTCGGCCGCGAAGATATCCGCCTTGTTATTGAGGAGGATCGGAATATACGAAGCCCTATTCCGCTCCACGGCGATATGGAGCGGCGTTCTTCCGTCGATGTTTCGGAGATTCGGATCGGCTCCGCCTTCGATCAAGAGCGTCAGGTAGGCGTCGCCCAGGTTCATGGCAGCGGCGACGTGGAGGGGCGAGTCTCCGTGGTTATCCTTGACGTTGGGATTCGCGCGGTTATCCAGCAGAAGCTTCAGCCCTTCCATCCGGGATGCCGTCGGCATTACGAGGTGGAGGGCCGCATTGCCCCTCGCGTCGCGATCGTTGACCTGCGCTCCGGCGCCGACGAGAAGCTTGGCGGAGGCGATGCTGCCGAAACGGATAGCTTCGTGGATCGGCGGAGCCCCCGAGGAGCTTTTCGCGTTGACGTCGGCTCCGCGCGCGATCATGAGTTCGATGAAGCCCGTATGGTTTCCGCGGGCCGCGTAGTGGAGCGGCGTCAGGCCGTCCTCCAACCGCAAGTCGAAGTTGGAGCTTCGTACGGCGGTAGGGAAATACAGGAACGCGGGATCGTCCGAATAGGCGTTAGCCTGGATGAGGCGTTCGGCGACTTCGGCATGGCTTCGGGAATCCGGCCGGGTATAGGCAGCGTCGAGGGGCGCCTTTCCGTCCTTGGCTCGGGCTGATGCTATCGCTCCGGCCTCGAGTATGATCTCCACCGCGGCGAGGTCGCCCCGCAAAGCCGCGTGGTAGAGCAGAGTCCTACCCTCGGCGTCCGCGGCCTTCACGGTGGACTTGTTCGCTATCGCGGCGACGAGGTCCTTCCCTTTATCGAGGGCGTACTCGGCGGGGGTTTTACCCTTCGACCCGACCCGGAAGATGTCCGCCCCCGCATCGCTCAAAACCGACGCTACCGCGCCGTCGCCGTTGACGCAGGCGATCTCCATAGCCGTCCGTCCGGAGGCATCAGCCGTATCCACCCGCGTCCCGTTGGCGACGAAGAAAGAAACCAACGCCGCGTCGCGTCGCTCGGCCGCTATATGGAGCGGTGTCCTGCCCTTGGCGTCAGCGGCGTTGACGTCGGTTTTTCCCTGGAAAAACGCGCGCGCCGCGCCGCTCTCGCCCTTCTCTAGGACGGACCAAACGTCATCTTTCGCGATCGGCTCCTGTTTCGGGGCCGCAGCGGGCGCGGAGCCGCAGGACATGAACGTGGTAATCGCCGCAAGGGCGAAGACCGTGGCCGTCAAGACGGACTTTCTCATTCGACTCATGGTTCTTCTATCATCGACAGAGAAAATAAGTACATGTAGGGTTTCCGTATCACCCGCCTTCCGTTCCGAGAAAACGCCCCAAAACCTGTTGACATTGAGGAGTCGAATTCGTATGATGCACTCACGATTTCACGCGGCGATGGTGGAATTGGTAGACACGCTAGCTTG
>JAEWSV010000471.1 GCA_023398155.1 Spirochaetota bacterium | reverse complement strand
GTCAGGTCCGACGCCCTCAAGGGTAACTCCCTCTCGTCGGCCTTCGCCGGCCGCAAGGAATTCCCGGCCTACGTGTCGCGTTGGCTCGCCGTCGGCGAGCGGTCGGGCCAACCGGAGAAGGTCTTCGCCCAGATCAGGACCTACTTCCAAAAGGAAGTCGAACGGAAGTCGGGACGCTTCATGACCCTCATCGAGCCCGCGCTCATCGTGCTGATCGGCATCGTGATCGCGGCCCTCGTCGTGGTCTGCGTGGTCCCGATCTTTTCCCTGTACGGAAGCATACTGTGAAAAACGATGGGAGGCGCGAGATGGCGGAGCGGGAGACGTCGGAGCGAGACAAGGCAAACGTGGCGCGAGTGGGCGGGCCGGAGGCGGGGTGGACCTTCATCGAGACGCTCATCGTCATCGGCATCGTGATGATACTGACGTCCACGGTGGGGTTCATGGCGGTCCGGTACTTGGACAAGGCCCGCACCGTGGCGGCCCGGAGCCAGATAGAGACCTTCGCCATGGCCCTGGACTCGTACTACCTGGATTGCGGGACCTACCCGACCGCGGACCAGGGCCTGAAGAGCCTCTGGGAAAAACCGAGCCTCGCGCCGGTCCCGAAGGGCTGGTCCGGCCCCTACCTCAGCAAGCCCGTCCCCGCCGATCCATGGGGAAACGAGTACGCGTATTCCGTGCCCGGGCCGAGCGGCCTCCCCTTCGGCATCCGGTCCCTCGGCGCCGACGGCCGCGAAGGGGGAGAAGGGAAGGACGCGGATGTCGCCACCTGGGAAGGATGATGGATACGCGCTCATCGACGTCGTCGTCGCCATCCTCCTCGTCTCCGTCGCGGCGACGGTCATACTTTCGGGGCTCGGAAGTGCCGCCCGGACGGCCGCCGCGAGATTCGACCGGTGCGTCGCGCACATCGACGAGCGCAACGCCTACGCGGCGGTGCTCCTCGGCACCACCCCGGATGCGGGCGAAGACTGAGCGGGACGCCGGCTTCACCACCATGGAGGTGGTGGTCGCGATGGCGCTGACGGCCATAGTCGGCGGCGCCCTGCTCTCTGGCGTCTCCGGCTCCCTCGCCCTGGTCGACAAAGCGCGGCGGAGGGCGGCTTCTTCGATCGCCCTCCTCAAAACGGACGACGCGCTCCGCGCCGCGGTCGCCCAGGTGCGCATCCCCTATTGGGAGCGCTCCGCCCGGGCGGTCCGGGACGGGGACGACCTCCTGCTTCCCTGGTTCCAGGGGGTCAAGGGCCGGAAATTGCGCGTCGGCGTACGGGAAGGCAGGCTCTTCATGGAGGCCGGGGGCACCCTCACCCGCTTCGATGGGATCGAGGATCCTGAAATCCGCGCGCTGCCTTCCGCCGGCTCCCCCGCGGCCCTGGAGATCTCGTATACGGTCGAGGATCGCGCGGTGCGCCTCCTCGCGCCCTTCGGCGCCCGTCCGCTCGGCGCCGGCGCGTTCGGCGCGGGCCGCCCCGGAGGCGGCGCTTCAAGAGGCGGCGCTTCAAGAGGCGGCGCCCCAAGGGGCGGCGAATGAAGGACTCAGGATCCGTCGCCCCGCAGTTCCTGTTCGTGCTCGTCTTCCTCTCCCTGCTCGCCGTCAGCCTCGCGCGCTACCTCTCGGCCACCGCCGTCTACGAACGGACCAGCCGGCGCCGCTTCGCTTCCCAAGCCGAGCTTATGGACGCCGCCCTCACGCTCCTTGCGGCGTTGAAGGAGGACCCGACGCCGGAGGCCGACGGCAGAGCAGATCCAGTCCAGGAAATGGACGGCCGGACCATCGGCGGAATCAAGGTCGGCGCGGCCGACATCTCCAGCGCGATCAACGTCAACTTCGTACGGAAGAACGTCTTTGAGAAGACGGACCTGTCGGCCCTCCTCGCGGTCGGCGCGTCGAGCGACGAGCTGCAGCAATACCGCGAAGACGAGGGCCTTTCGACCTCGATCTTCCATTACGCGCGGTTCTTCCGGCCTGAAGATTTCGGGAGAAAGCTCACCGTCTACGGATGGGCGAACATCAACCTGACCGACGAATTCGCCCTCAGCTCGCTCGCGGCTTCCCTTTCGGGCTCAACGGAGCGGGGCGAGGCCCTCCGCATGCAGCTCCGGCCCCTCCTCGTCGCCAAGACGCTCGTGACGAGGGACGGCCTCGCGACCTTCCTCGGCGCTCAGTACGACCGATACTTTCCGGTGATTTCGGCGGAAGGCTCGATGAACGTCAACTTCGTCGATCCCCTGGTGCTCCGGGAGCTCTTCGCCTACCCCGATTACGGCCTCGAATCGCCCGGGGCCAAGGCGGAGCGCATCTTGGAAGAGCGGGAGATCCGTGAGATCGATGAGGGCTCTCTCAAGTCCATCCTGGGCGTCGAGGACCACCGCCTGCTGCACTATTTCGGATGCCGGACCTGGTTCTGGGAACTATCGGCCGAGCGGGAAGGCAGGAGATGCGTCCTCATCGTCTGCCGATACCCCGACGGAAACCTCGCGGGGGGACTTCCCGCCGCTACGGGGGAAGACGAGCCGAGATTCGAGATTTTGGAAACGAGGTTCGAATGAAAAAACTCCATGTCGAGTCGATCGAGCTCGCCGACCCCGCGGGCGGCTCGGCGCGAAACACAGGCGAGGGCACGATACTGATCCTGTCGCCGATGGACACGAGCACCTACCTCCTGGATCTGCCGCCGCTCAGGGCCGACTTGGTCGAAGGTGCCGTCCGGTTCAAGCTCCGTTCCCTTTATCCCGGTTCCCCGCAAGAAACGGTCGT
>JAEWSV010000445.1 GCA_023398155.1 Spirochaetota bacterium | reverse complement strand
GGGAAATCGTGTACCGCCGTATGTAGGTGGAGCAGCCCTGGGAGCCGTGGAGCAGCGCCATACCCCGCTCCACCCCGGCGAACGCCAAGGTCGCGCCCAGGGGCGCGCACACCACGCAAGAGTTTCGGGTCACGTCGAACTCATCCGAGGGAGCCGCGTGCGCCGTGGGCGTCCGCGCCGCGCTCGCCGCTCCGGGCCGGGCGGTCGGCTCTGGCCGCGACGAGGCGCCCCGGAGGGTTTCTTCGACCATCGAACCGTTCATTTCCGTCCTCCCCGATCCTCGTGGACGAGGTCCCACACCGGGCTCGTGGCCGAAGCGTGGACCTCGCGGGCGAAGTTAACCATCCCCTCGAAGCCCGCGAGGGGTATCTTGCGTTCGTGGTTGTGGTCGCAGAAAGCGATGCCGAGTTTGAAGGCTATGGGCCGTTCCTTGACTCCGCCGATGAAGATCCGCGCGTCCTTGAGCTGGAGGAAGCGCGAGAGCTCGGCCGGGTTGGAATCGTCGACGATGATCGTGCCGGGATCGCAGAGCGATGCCAGGTCGCGGTAATCATCCGCGTTCCCGGTTTGGGAGCCCACGAGCACGGTGGAGACGCCGAGGAGGCGGAGGGCCTTCACGAGGGATCTAGCCTTGAAGGCGCCGCCGACGTAGATGGCCGCGCGCGTCCCCGCGAGGGCCGCGCGGAAGGCTTCCAGCGCGGGAAGGGTCTTTCCGATCTCCTCCACCACGAGGGCGCGGGCCTTTTCCATGATTTCGGGGGCCTCGGGAAAGGCGGCGGCGACCGAGTAGAGGGCCTCCGCCATGTCGTCGATGCCGAAATAGGAGACCTGGACGTAGGGGATGCCGTATTTCTCCTGCATGGCCTTGGCTAGGTAGGTCATGGACCCCGAACACTGGACCACGTTGAGCTTTGCCGTGTGGGCTCCGCGGATCTCGTCGATGCGGCCGTCGCCGGTGAGCACGGACTGGACCTTCACGCCCATGCGCTCGTAGTAGCGGCGGATGATCCAGGCTTCCCCGGCGAGGTTGAACTCGCCCAGGATGTTGATCGAGTAGGGGCTGGAAGCGACCGCGGGATCGCCTCGGTAAACGGCGGCCGTGGAACATGCGGCCGCGACGGGAGCGGCGGCTACCGCTTCGGGGCCGGCGTGCGCCAGCGAGGGGTCTGCCCCCGCGGGAGCGGTACCCACGAGCGAGAGGAGGGCGTCGCAGGCGGCGCGGTAGCCGTCCTTCTTGGTGCCCTTGAAGCCCTCGGAGTGGACGGGGATGACCGGGATGCCGCGCTCGGCTTCTACGCGCCGGCAGACGGCGGCCACGTCGTCGCCGATGATGCCGACGATGCAGGTGGCGTACACGAAGGCCGCGCGCGGCTCGTGTTCATCGATGAGGGCCGTGAGGGCCCGGTAGAGCTTCTTCTCCCCGCCGAAGACCACGTCGGTTTCTCTGAGGTCGGTGGAGAAGGAAAGCCGATGCAATTGGGGGCCGGAGGAGACGGCGCCGCGGATGTCCCAGGTGTAGGCGGCGCAGCCCACGGGACCGTGGACCAGGTGGACCGCGTCGGCCACCGGGTAGAGAACCACCCGGGAGCCGCAGAACACGCAGGCCCGCTGGCTCACGCTGCCCGCGAGGCTCGCCTTCCCGCAGGCGAGGTCGGTTGTCCCCTCCCCCGCCGTCGCGACGTGGCCGTTCCTGCCTTCAAGCGTTACGAGCGTCGTATCCATCCCATACCTCCCGTCGCACCGGCCCGAGGACCTACAGGACCAATTCGAAGCTTTCGTTCGGCGCGTCCCGGTCGATGCGGTCCATGAGCGCCTGAAGAATCTTTTCCATGATGCGGAGCGCCCCGCGGTACCCGACGTAGGGAAAGTCCGCGTGGCCCACCCGGTCCAGGATGGGGAAGCCGAAGCGCACGAAGGGGATATCCTCGTCGCGGGCGATGTACTTGCCGTAGGTGTTGGCGAGGAGGAGGTCCGTCGGTTCCGCCTTGAGCTTCTGGTGCAGGGTGAAGAGGTCTCCGGGAGCCCCGAGCCAACGCCCTTCGCCCGGCTCTCCGACGAGCTCCGTCATACGCGCCTCGAAGGCCTTGCCCGGCGTACCGGTGACGACGTACTTCGGCACCATATCCAGGTCCCGAAGGAACTCGGAGAGGGGCGCGAGCTGGTCGGGATCTCCGGCCAGGGCGACGGTTTTCCCGTAGGTGTACTGGTGCATGTCCGCCATCAGATCCAGAAGTCGCCCCCGCTCCTTGATGAGGGTTTCGCTCACCGCGACCCCCGCCACCCTGCGCACCGTATCCAGGAAGCGGTCGGTCGCCGCGAGCCCGATGGGGAGGTCCAGGATGTGGCAGGGCACCCGGCACTTCGTGTCCAGGAGCTTGGCCGCGGGCCCCGAGGCGGTGGGCCCCAGGGCGAAGGACGCGGGGGAATCGCCGAGGCGGCGGATGTCGTCCACCTTCGTGCCGCCGTCCGGATACATCTCGAAGGTGCCCGTGAGCGGCCCGTCCAGCACGCCGCTCGTGTCGGGCAGCAGGGTGAAAGGCAGGTCCATCGAATCGAGCATGCGCTTGAGCTCCGCCATATCCGACGGCTCGACCCAACCGGGGAAGACGGCGTACTTCGATTCCTTCTTACCCGTTCGCTCCGCGAAGTAGTCCACGAAGGCGCGGACCATGGAGGCGAAGCCGGTGACGTGGCTCCCGATGTAGCTCGGCGTGTTCGCGTGGATCACGGTCCGGCCCGCGGGGATCTTACCCTCAGCCCGAGCCTTGCCGATGATCTGCGGAATATCGTCGCCGATCGTTTCGGATAGGCAGGTCGTGTGCACCGCGATCAGGTCGGGGTCGTAGAGCGCGAAGATCGTGCCGACGGCCTGGAGCAGGTTGCTCTGTCCCCCGAAAACCGAGGCGCCCTCGGTGAATGAGGAGGTGGCCGCCATGACGGGATCCCGGTAGTGCCGCGTCAGGGCGCTCCGGTGGTAGGCGCAGCAGCCCTGGGAACCGTGGCTGTGCGGCAGGCAGCGGTGCACGCCGAGTGCCGCGTACATGGCCCCGATGGGCTGGCAGGTCTTGGCGGGGTTGATGGTGAGCGCGGTCCGCGGGACGGATTCCGTCCCCGTGTGGCGCAGCAAGGGGGTCGTGCTCATACGATCTCATCCTTCATGCAGTAGGAGCCGGAGAGCTCCGGGTTGAGGTCCCAGGGGGCCTTGAGCTTGGTCCAGACCGAGCCGTTCACGAGGCGGTCTATCTCGCGATAGAAGTTGACCGCGCCCCGGAAGCCGGCGTACGGGCCGCCGATGTCGTAGTTGTGCAGCTGCTTGAGCGGGATGCCGTGCTTCTGCAATACGTACTTCTCCTTGATGCCCGCGCAGAGGAGATCGGGCTTGAGGAGTTCGATGAGGGCCTCCGTCTCGTGGTGGCTCACGTCGTCTATGACGAGGGTCCCGTCGGCCATCTCGGCCATCATGCCCTCGTATTCGCCGACCGGGACGCCCGCGGTCTTGAGGGTCGCCAGCTGGGTCTCAGTGCGGCGCGGCGCATAGCGGTCCGCGTCGGCTTCGACCTGGAGCTGCTCGATGTTGCGGCTGTCCGCGTCGATCTTGATGCCCGGAAGCACCTTCCGGCCCTCGTAATCGTCGCGGTGGGCGAACTCGTAGCCCGCGGAGAGCACCTTCATGCCGAGCTCCGCGAAGAGGTCCTGGTAGTGGTGGGCGCGGCTGCCGCCCACGTACATGAGGACGGTCTTGCCTTCCAGCCGGGGCCGGACCTTCGCGAGTTCCGCCGCCGCGGCGGCGCTCTCCTCGGCGATGAGCTTCTCCGTCGCGGCCGTGAGGTCGGCATCGCCGAAGTACTCGGCGAGGTGCCGGAGCGATTTTGCCGTAGATCCGGCGCCGATGAAGTTCACCTTGAACCAGGGGATGCCGTACTTCGTCTCCATCATCTCGGCCATGTAATTGATGGACCGGTGGCACATGACCAGATTCGCATCCGCGAAGGGCGCCTGCCCCATCGAAACGAAGGTGGAGTTGCCTGAGAAGGTCGTCACCAGGGTGAGGCCGAGGACGCCGAAGATGCGCTCCAGTTCAAAGGAGTCGCCCCCGATGTTGTACTCGCCGAGCAGGTTGATCTTGAACTTGCCCTCGGGAGCCTCCGGATTCTTGCCGACGACGTGGGTGAACACCGCGTTGTTCGCGATGTGGTGGCCCGCGGACTGGGAGACTCCCTTGTACCCTTCGCAGCTCATGGCGAAGACCGTGATGCCGAGTTCCTCCGACATGTCCCGGGCCGCGGCGTGCACGTCGTCGCCGATGAGGCCGACGGGGCAGGTTGAGAACACCGCGATGGCCTTAGGGTGGAAGGTCTCGTAGGCTTCCTTGATGGCGGCCCGAAGCTTCTTCTCGCCGCCGAAGACGATGTCGTTGTCCTGCAAGTCGGTTGAAAGGCTGTAGGGCATGAAGTTGTCTTCGGACGGCGACTCGGGCCTGGTCTGGTTGCGCCGGGTGAGCCAGCTGTAGAAGCCGCAGCCGATGGGGCCGTGGGTGATCTGGAGGATGTCGCGCGTGGGACCCACGACGACGCCCTTGCAGCCCGCGTACGTGCAGCCGCGCTGGGTGATGATGCCGGGCAGGGTCCGCGTGTTCGCCCCTATTTCCGGCACGGCGGGACTTTCCCCCGCGGGGCTCGCGACCGGCCCGCCCACCTTATTGACGACGATCTGCTTCTCGCGCTTCCGCGCTATCTTGGGCGGATACTTCTCCAGCAGGGCTTTCTTGACTTCAGCCCCCTCCGCCGCCGTGAAGACTGCCGTTCCCGCGAGGGGCTCCACCACGGCCATATTGATTTCGCTCATTCCTTTCTCCTCAGGCTTCGTCCAGGACGCGGTCGCCGGACTCGGCGGTGCGCACCCGGTAGGCCTCGCTCACGGGGAGGACGAAGATCTTGCCGTCGCCGGCCTTCCCCGTACGGTTCACCGCGATGATGGTCTCGACGGTCTTCTTGACGAGCTTGTCGCTCACCACGATGGTGAGCCACCGCTTGGGGATGAGGCGCTGCGTCTGCCCGAGTTGGGCGATCGCCTCCTCGTACCCCCGTTCCGCGCCGTGCAGGACCGTGAAGTCCACCATCCCCTTACCGCGCCCCAGGCACTCGCGCGCCGTAAAGCTCGGGATGTTCGCGTCGCAGAGGGCCTTCTTCGTCTTGTTGATCATGTTCATGCGGATGACCGCCATGATCTCCTTCATGATTCCGCCCCCGCCGCGACGCCCGCGGCAACCGCGGCCGAAACCATGTCAGCCTCTTCCTTGAATCCGGAGGAGACCGTATAGACCTCCTCCACCGGGCTCACGAAGATCTTCCCGTCGCCGTAACTTCCCTTGTCGCCCGTGCGGGCGGCCTGCATGATCGTCTTGACCACGTAGTCCTTATCCGCCGACTTCACCACCGTGATGAGGAGCTCCTTGGGTAGCTCGTCGTAGGTGATCTCCCCTATCTTGATGCCGCGCTGCTTGCCGCGGCCCACGAC
>JAEWSV010000324.1 GCA_023398155.1 Spirochaetota bacterium | reverse complement strand
ATCTCCTCTTTTATTTTTGTCGCCTGATGGAGGGGGCCGCCGCCGCCGCTCGCGAGAAATCAGGCTCCCTTCATGAGGTCATCCAGATCCTCTTCCGTTAATATCCTTGCGGTCATCGGGCATCCTCCTTATCTTCACCGTGGTCTAGCTCCGCGATGAGGTCCCGCAGGATGCTTTTCAGTTTCGTTTTGTCCTCCGCGCGGAGAAGGTACGGATTGATACGCAGCCAGTTCTCGCCCGCCTCGAAGTCGTGCCATCGGTGCCGCTCGCCGCCCAGAACCCTGTAGGGCTGGACGGGGTGGGAAATGCCTTTCAGCTGCATCGGCTCCAGCTGAACGCATTCGAATTGATCGTGGACCAGCTGCCAGGTTTCTTCCGATATGAGGATGGAATCCACTTCGGCCTGGGATTCCAGGCGGCTGGCGATATTTACCGGGTGCCCGATGATGGTGTACTCCCGTTTATGCCTGCTCCCGTAGTTCCCCACCGTGGCGTAGCCGGTGCCGATTCCCATGCGGACGTGTATAGACGTCCCCAGCCCCCGCAGCTTCCACTTCATCCTCATGGGTGCCAGCTTCTCCTGCATGTCCAGGGCCATGGAAACGCAGGCTGCCGCGTCGGTCGCGTCGCCGCGGCTGCGGGGATCCCCGAAGAAGACCAGGATGGCGTCGCCTATGTATTTGTCGAGGGTGCCGCCGTGCTCGGCGACTATGTCGTTCATCGCCTCGAAGTATTCGTTGAGAAGGGACGTCATCTCCACCGGATCCATACTTTCGGCCAGCCGCGTGAACCCGGCGATATCGCTGAAAAAGACGGTCAACTTTTTCCTGACGCTGGTAAAGTCTTTGCGGATGACGCCCTTTTCGATGCAATCGCTCAACTCCGGAGACAAGTAGGAGGAGTATTGTAGGTTCAGGTCGGCGATTCTTCGGCGGGCGTCGGCCAAATCCAGTTGATTTTTGACCCGCGTCTTCACGAGCGGCGGCCACAGGGGTTTCGTGATGTAATCGATGGCTCCCAAGGAGAGGCCGGTCACTTCATCGGTCATCTCGCTCTTGGCGGTCACGAAAATCACCGGGATGTCGCGGGTGCTTTCTTCGGATTTCAAAAGCCGGCATACCGTAAGCCCGTCCATGTCGGGCATCATGACGTCCAAGAGGATCAAGTCCGGTTTTGTTTCCCTTGCGGCGGCGAGCGCCTTTTGTCCTGAAGTCGCGGCCAGGACTCGATAATCGTTTTTCAGGATTTCGGTGAGTAAGGCGATGTTCTCCGCGGCATCGTCCACGACTAAGACCGTCGACTGCTTCTCCATGGTTATCGCCCCACGAAAACCGAGCCGGCCGGAACGACCGAAGGGACTCGGCCGAAATGGTAGGGGATGCCCAACTATTGCATGAGGATGCGAGACATGCCGCCGTACTTTATGCCCGGACCGACCATATCGTTCCATTAGGCTTCGAGCACATCTACGGATATTGTAAGCCCGTTGGTTCCGGGCCACAATACCTTTGAACGCACGCTACTCCGCGTCGGAGGGGTCTAATCCTATGGGTGTGTCACGATGCCGGAGCCGTAATCGATGTTGCCGTTACTCATAATACGTCCGCATCATCAATGCGCGTACGATTTCTTCGCACTCGAATACTTGGTACGCCAGTCGATGCTGGATGTTGATGCGCCGCGAATAGGCTCCGGCGAGGTCGCCAACGAGCTTCCCAAAAGGCGCGCCGATCGTCCTCGGCCACCAGGACGGCGTTACCCCGTTTGCCCGATATGGATACCGGCTCATGCGCTTCGTTGGTTTCATCGATGATGCGATAGAGATTCGCGCGCGCGTCGCGCCTTTCGCCGGACCGCGCGCTTGACGGGGGAGATGGCGGATGAGAGTATCATCCTCATGAAACGCTCGTATCGCGAGGCGGCGGAGAGGGAAGACGGGTACCGGCTTTGGCTCAGGTATGAACGGGTGGCGGAGCCGCTCCGTTCTTCGTATCTCGGCCTCGTCTCCGCGATACGTTTCCCGGCCGATGGGGAGGTCTCTGCCGCGGCCCGCGAGGAACTCGAGCGGGGCCTCGAGGGTCTCCTCGGCGAGGAGGCCTTCCGATTCGAAGAACCGGATGGCGGGAACGGCGCAGGGGCGAGCCTCATCGTCGGTACCCTCGGTGCGCCTATCCTGAGCGCCGGCTTCGTCGCAGCGGACGAAGCCGAACGCATCGGCGACGAGGGCTTCATCATCGGAAGACGGGGCGCCGCGGCCAAGGAAGGGCCGCGCCCGGTGATCCTCGCGGCGAAAAGCGAAGCGGGGCTTCTTTACGGCGTTTTCCGGCTCCTCGCGTTTATGCAGGCCCATCGCCCGGTCGAAGATTTCGAGTTCGTCTCCTCCCCATCGATTCCGCTTCGCATGTTGGACATGTGGGACAACCTGGACCGAACCGTGGAACGCGGCTACGCGGGTTTTTCGATCTGGGACTGGCATCGGCTTCCCGACCTCGTCTCGCCGCGCATCGCGGACTTCGGCCGGGCGAACGCCTCGGTCGGCATCAACGCGGTGTGCCCAGTCAACGTGAACGCCGACGCCCTCGTCCTCCGCGAGGATTACCTGGACAAGGTGGCGGCGATAGCGGACCAGCTCCGACCCTACGCCATCCGCGTCTTCCTCTCCGCGCGGTTCAGCGCTCCCGTGGAGCTCGGCGCTCTCGCCGACGCCGATCCCCTATCCCCGGCCGTCGCCGCTTGGTGGAAGGAGCGGTGCGGGCGGATCTACGAGCGGATACCCGATTTCGGCGGTTTCCTCGTGAAGGCGAATTCCGAGGGCCAGCCCGGCCCCCAGGATTACGGCCGCACCCACGCGGACGGGGCGAACCTGTTGGCCGGGGCCGTCGCGCCCTACGGCGGCATCGTCCTCTGGCGGGCCTTCGTCTACAGCGCAGAGGTGAGCGAGGACCGCGCGAAACAGGCCTACGAAGAGTTCATGCCGCTGGACGGCGCCTTCGACGACAACGTGATCGTGCAGGTGAAGAACGGCCCCATCGACTTCCAGCCGCGCGAGCCCATCCATCCGCTTTTCGGCGCGATGCGCAAGACGGCCCTCGCGCTGGAAGTGCAGGCTACCCAGGAATACCTGGGCTGTTCCACGCACCTGGCGTACCTCGGCCCCCTGTTCGAGGAAACCTTGCGGACCGATACGCGGCAGGATGGGCAGGGGCCGACGGTCGCCGCCGCGATAGATGGCCGTTCCCGAAAGAGCGGGGCGATAGCCGCGGTGGCGAACGTCGGCGACGACCGGGACTGGTGCGGCCACCCCTTCGCCGCGGCCAACTGGTTCGCGTTCGGCCGCCTCGCCTGGGACCACCGGAGCGACTCGAAAGATATCGCGCGGGAGTGGACGCGGCTCACCTTCACGACCCGGGATACCGATACGGAGGCGATCGTCGGCATGATGGCCGCCTCGCGCGAAGCGGCGGTGGACTACATGACGCCCCTCGGCCTCATCCACATCATGGCCCGCGACCATCACTACGGGCCGGGGCCTTGGGTAGAAGGCGGGCGGCCCGATTGGACGTCGGTCTATTTCCACCGCGCCGACGGCGCAGGGCTCGGCTTTGACCGTTCGGCTACCGGGAGCGACGCCGTAAGCCAATACGCGCCTCCGCTCGCCGCGGTCTACGGCGAGTGCGCCACCTGTCCCGAGGAGTTCCTCCTCTATTTCCACCATGTGAGCTGGGACCGCCTCCTCGGGAGCGGAAGGACGCTCTGGGACGAACTTTGCCTTCGCTACCAGCGCGGCGTGGAAGCCGTACGCGCGATGCGGAAAACGTGGCGGAGCCTCGAGGG
>JAEWSV010000251.1 GCA_023398155.1 Spirochaetota bacterium | reverse complement strand
GTGCGTCGGCTGCGGCTCCTGCGTGAAGAGCTGTCCGCCCAAGGCGATGCGAATGGAAGCCGGCGCGCCCGCGGTGGACCTCGGCGTCTGCATCCGCTGCTTCTGCTGCCACGAGCTCTGCCCCCACGGCGCGGTCGGGATCTCGCGGCCGTGGTTCATCCGCATGGCGCTGCGCTGAAGGCGGCCGATACCGGCGTCAATACGTGACCGTCAGCGTGAGCGAGAGTCCGTGGTAGAAATCGGTTGATCCGAAGGCGTATTTCACCGTCGATTCCGAATAGTCGTCGTTGATCCGGACATTGGATTCCCCCGACCGCGTATCGATCATGTCGAGGTCGTATTCGAGGCTGACTTTCCCCTTCATCGGCGCGTCGAATACGATCGCAGAAATTCCGATCCTGAGGCTTCCGACTATGGTGAACAGGGTCTGGTCCTTCTCTGCGCCGTTCAATTCGAACTTCGTCTTGCTCGGCCCCAAAAACGCCCCGAGCGCGCAGAGCGCATCGAACGGGCCGTTGAGTTTCTGGCTCATATCGAAAAGGACGCCGCCCATGTGGGCGGTCGTTTTCACCAGCTGCGGCTTCGACTCCCCCGCGTATACCCATGCGTCGTTCTCCCCTTCGATCGTATCCTCGAAGCGGTACACGATGCGGGGGACTCCGTAGCTCAGGTATTTGTACCCCGGGGAAATCTTGAGCGGAAACTCCCTACCCAGCGGATAGAAGTCGTAGAGGATCTCGAAGTCGGTGATGCTGAGCTCCATCTGGCCCGAATCGACGCGGTCGTCGGTCGCGTAGTCGATGACGTCGGCCCGTCCGAAATCGAACCGCACCAATCGGAAGGAGGTGGAAAGGTCGGCGATGCCGAGACCGAGTTGCACGATTTGGGAGACGATCTCGTTATCGGTGAGGTCCGTGATGACTTCGCCGTCTTCCTTGATCGTCCCGCCCGCTTGTATGAAGCGATTCGTCTTATAGCCCGCGTTGAAGGTTATGGATTTCCATCGGACGAATCCGTCCAGGGACGCCATCAGGACGGGTTCGATGTCGTACTCCATCGCGTAATCGGCGTTGGAGAAATTGAGGGAATCTTCCTCTTTGTTCGAAGCGATCTGGAAGAAATAGACCGTCGTGGAGGCTTTGGCCCCGATCTCGAAATCGCGCCCGCGCCGCTTCGGCGCGTTCCCGTACCGTTCGTCCGGACCTTGGGACAGCGAAGAAAACTCCTGTGCGGACGCCGAGAAGGCCAGGAACAGCATGATCAAGCGGAGCGCGTTCTTCATAATCGATAACACCTTTTGACATCGTATTTTCGTCTACGAATCTTCTGTCTGGACTATAAACGGGGCGTGCGCGTTCGGCAAGTTTTTTCCTTTCGGCCCGGTCCGAAAAAAAGCGGCCCCGAAGGGCCGCGCGCGTCCGTTCTCAGGTTACCGTTACTTCTTCGATTTCGCCTTGGCGGCGCTCTTCGCCGGCTTTTTGGCCTTGGCTCCGGTCGCTTCCAGCTTCAGCGTTTTCGTCGGCGTCGGTCCGACTGACGTCCTGTCAGTTGGACCTTAGGCAGTTTCGCCTGGGCGAAACTGCGCACCCGGTCTGGGCGCCATCGTGGCGCCCTGCGACCAGCCGAGGTTACTTCTTCGATTTCGCCTTGGCGGCGCTCTTCGCCGGCTTTTTGGCCTTGGACCCGGCTGCTTCCAGCTTCAGCGTTTTCGTCGGCTGGTCGCAGACTTCAGTCGGGCCGTAGTACTGGATGGCGCCGGGGAAGAGGAAGCTGGTGGTCACGGCCCACTCGTCGCGCTTGGCGGCCAGGGCCTTGAAGGGCGCGCCGTCCAGTTCCACGAGGGCCTTCTTGATGACCGGCTTCTTGGACCCGTGGCGCTGCTCCATGTTCATCATCATGGTGAGGGGCACGCCGCCCGCGACCCACTTGGCGGCGGGAGCGGTGAGGTTCTTCACGCTGGAGAGGTAGCCGGTGAGGCCCGCGTTGATGAGGAGGAAGGCGGAGAAGCCGAGGGAGTAGCAGTAGTCCGCGTCGAAATTGGACGGGAAGGCGCACCTTCCCTCGTAGCCGAAGAAGTGGCCGAGGGCGCTGAACTTGCCCGCGTAGGTTTTCTTCTTCTTCATCTCGGCCAGGCGCTTCTCGACCATGCCGATGAGGAGCTTCTCGGTCTCGATGCGGGAGACCTGGACGTTGCCGTGGGGATCGCGGTCCATGAGCAGCTGGGCGGCGATCTCGGCGGGCAGGGCGGCGAAGGCCGCGCCGGAGCCCTTGCTGAGCTTCTTGGAGAGCCAGTCGGCTTGAGCGGCGAAACCGACGAGCTTCGCGAACTCGGCAGCTTCCACGGCCATGAGGTCGTTGAGCTCGGCGATGAGCCTCTTCATCTCGGGCACGAATTCCACGAGGCCTTCAGGAATGAGGACGACGCCGAAATTGTCGCCGTTCGCCGCGCGCTTCGCGACGGACTCGGCGATTCTCTCCACGATCTGAGCGAGCGACATCTTCTTCGCCTCGACCTCTTCGGAGATGAGGGTGACGTTGGGTTGGGTCTGGAGGCCGCACTCGAGGGCGATGTGGCTCGCCGATCGGCCCATGAGCTTGATGAAGTGCCAATACTTCTTGGCGCTGTTCGCGTCGCGCTCGATGTTGCCGATGAGCTCGCTGTAGGTCTTGCAGGCGGTGTCGAAGCCGAAGGAGGTTTCGATGTGCTCGTTCTTGAGGTCGCCGTCGATGGTCTTGGGGCACCCGATGACCTGGACGCTCGAGCCCTGGGCCACGAAGTATTCGGCCAGGAGGGCGGCGTTCGTGTTGGAGTCGTCGCCGCCGATGACCACCACGGCGTCCAGCTTGAGCGCCTTGGAGGTGGCGAGGGAGGCCGCGAACTGCTCGGGCGTCTCGATCTTGGTGCGGCCCGAGCCGATCATGTCGAAGCCGCCGGTGTTGCGGTACTCGGCCATCATCTTGGCGGTGATCTCCACCGTCTTGTTCTCGACGAGGCCGGAGGGGCCGCCGAGGAAGCCGAGGAGCTTGGAAGCCTTGTTGCCCTTCTTGAGCCCGTCGAAGAGGCCGGCGATGACGTTGTGGCCGCCGGGCGCCTGGCCGCCGGAGAGGATGACGCCGACGGTGAGCTTCTTGCCCGCGGCGGCGTTCTTGCCCGCGGCGAACTTGGCGATCGGCTTGCCGTAGGTGTTCTTGAAGAGGGCCTTGAGGTCCTTCTGGTCGGCGATGGATTCGGTGGCTTCCCCGAACTTGACCGCGATGGCGTCGATGCCGGCGGTCAGGATGGCGGGGAGCTTGGGTTCATAGGCGTAGCG
>JAEWSV010000242.1 GCA_023398155.1 Spirochaetota bacterium | reverse complement strand
ACTCAGCGTCGCGTTGACCTAAAGGAGACGTAATGAAAAAGTCCCTCCTCGTAGCCGCGGGGATCGTATCTCTCGGACTCGGCATCCTGGGGATCTTCCTCCCCCTCCTCCCGACCACCTGCTTCCTGCTCTTATCGACCTATTGCTTCGCGAAGAGTTCGCCGCGCCTCCACGCATGGCTTTTGAACCATAAATGGCTCGGCCCGCGCATCAGGCTGTATACGGAACATCGATCCGTCACGAAACGGACCAAGATCGTGGCCCTTTCGACCCTCTGGGCATCCATCATCCTGAGCGCCTTCCTCATCGGGAACCTCATCGTCGGCGCCGTCCTCGTCCTCATAGCGATCGCGGTGAGCGCGCACCTCCTGACGCTCAAGACCTGGAAACCGGACGCGGACGCGGCTCCGGAAGCGGAGAAGGCTCCCGCGTAGGCTCGGAGCGCAAAAAAAACCCGCCTCACGGCGGGTTTTCATCGGCCTTCTACCTTCCGGATGGAAGGGAGCGAAACTTAGACTTTCTTGGTGACGTAGTCGCTCTTGAGGCAGCGGGTGCAGATCTTCACGGTAAAGGTGGATCCCTGGACCTCGGTCTTCACCTTGACGAGGTTCGGCTTCCATGTCCGGCGCGAATGGTTCTTCGCATGGCTGATCTTATTGCCGGTGATCGTGTGTTTTCCGCAGATATCGCAAGTCCGTGACATACAAAACCTTCCTTTCGGATTTATCGTGCAAGAGAAGTACGGGACATAATAGCGGATGGTTCACGGCGTGTAAAGCCCCGCCGGCGGCCCTTCTCCCTTCCCAACCGCGTTTCGCGCTTGCCGAGGACGGGGAGGAGCCCCATAATGGCTTCCATGAGTATCATGCTGCCGGTAGCTTCCGGCAAGGGCGGAGTCGGAAAAAGCGTACTGGCGGCCAACCTCGCCATCGCTCTCGCGGAACTCGGCAAGACCACGGTCCTCGTCGACCTTGACCTCGGCGGCGCGAACCTCCACACGCTCCTCGGGATCAAGAACCGCCACGCGGGCATCGGCGGCCTCGTCTACCGCACCCAGGCGAGCGTGGAGTCGCTCGTGATGGAGACGGAGATTCCCCGCCTCTACTTCATCCCCGGCGACACCTTGCTGCCCGGCACGGCGAACCTGGAGTTCTTCATGAAACGGAAGATCCTCCGAGGCCTCGCGCTGCTCCCCGCCGACTACGTGCTCATGGACCTCGGCGCGGGATCGTCCTACAACACCGTTGATTTCTTCTTAAGTTCGGCCTCAGGCATCGTCGTTACGATGCCCGAGGTCACGGCCGTACTCAATGCCTATTCCTTCCTCAAAACCACCCTTTTCCGCGCCCTCTTCCGTTCCTTCCCGGCTAAGAGCGACGAGCGGAGGATGATCGTGGAATTCGCTTCTAAAAAGCTCGAAGGTTCGGGCGATTCCTTCCCGGCGCTCCAGGACCGACTCGCGCAGGCCTTCCCGGCCACCGCGCCCGCGGCGATCGCCGGACTCCTCTCCATCTATCCCCGGGTAGTGCTCAATATGGGAAAATCGAATCGGGATCTCGCGGTGGGAGCGCGCCTCCGCGACATCTCCGCTCGGAATCTCGGCATCGCCATGGAGTACATCGGTTTCATTCCCCGCGACGACGCGGTCCCGCGGTCAGTCGTGGAACGGAAGCCGGTGCTGATGGCCCGTCCGGCCTCGGCCTACGCGGTCACCGTTCGCGCCATCGCCCGCAGGATCGCGGAAGCGCCCACGCCGCCCGCGCCCCGGCTGTACCAGGACAACGAGGACCTCGTTGCCGTCGCGGAGGAAGGCCTCGGCATCGCCGGCGATTGGGCGGCCGAGGGACCTACGGATAGCGGCGTTTGAAGCCGTTTACGCGGGCCGACGCGGTCTCGTCCAGGCTTGAGCGGTCTCCGCGCTCGAGGTACCGGTAGCCGATTCCCGCGATCATGGCGCCGTTGTCTCCGCAGAGATCCAAGGGAGGGAACAGGCACCGCAGGTCCTTGTGGCCGGCGAGAGTCGCGCGGAGGTAGGAGTTGGCGGCCACGCCGCCGCCGGCTACCACCGTTTTCAATCCCGTGTCCTCAGCCGCCCGGAAAAGGCTCCGGAGCAGGATATCTACGGCCGTCTTCTGGAACGAGGCGGCGATGTCGGCCGAGCGCTTTTCCTCGGGGTCGGCGGGGGACCCCTTCTTCCGGAACTGTTCCAGCTGGTTCACCGCGGCCGTTTTCAGCCCCGAATAAGAGACGTCGTACCGGTGCTCTCCCTTATGGAGGTTCGGGAGCGGAAATTTGAAGGCGCCGCTATCGCCGTCCTTGGCGAGGCGGTCGATGTAGGCCCCGCCGGGATAGCCGAAACCGTAGTGCTTGGACACCTTGTCGAAGGCTTCGCCCACCGCGTCGTCGATCGTGGTGCCGAGCACCGTGATGTCGTCGAAGCCGTCTACCCGGCAGATGATGCTGTGCCCGCCGGAGACGAGGAGGCCGAGGAAGGGGTAGTCCACTTCCTCCGAGAGGCGCGGGGCGTACAGGTGGGCGAGCATGTGGTTCACGGCGATGAAGGGCAGGCCCCGCGACCAGGCGAAGGCCTTACCGAAGCTGAGCCCCACGAGGAGCGAGCCGAGGAGCCCCGGCCGCGAAGTCGCCGCAACCGCGTCGACCCCGTCGCTCCCGACGCCGGCCTCCGCGAGCGCCCGCTTCACCACCGCGCCGATCCATTCCGTATGCTTGCGGCTCGCGATCTCCGGCACCACGCCGTCATAGGCGGCGTGGAAGGGAATCTGCGTGGCGACTACGTTGGAAAGGATACGCTTTCCGTCTTCGACGAGGGCCGCGGCGCACTCGTCGCAGGACGATTCAATCCCCAAGACCCTCATCTTCGTCCCACGTTCCCATCATGATGCGCGAAATGGTCGAAAGGGAGAATCCCTGCTCTACGAGTTCCGGGTACAGTTCCCGGAGGGTATCGGCGAGTTCGGACGACCAGGCGTGGCCGATCATGACGGCCGCGCCCTTCTTTTCGGCCTTCTGGAGGCCTTCTTGCACGAAGCGGATCATCGCCGCCTTTTCCTGGATGTTGTCTACGAACACGTCGCGCTCCCGGATGCGGATTCCCATCCCTGCCGCAACGGCAGGAACCACGGTATCGGCGGTAGTCCTTGAATCAAGATAGTATAGACCGTTGTCGCGACAGAAAGCGAGTACCGTTTCCATCATCTTCCGGTCTTCGGTCGTTTTGGATCCCTGGTGATTGTTCATGCCCACGATCGGGCCGATCTCCGCGACGTTCTTCGCCAATACGGCGCGGATGCCTGCGGCGTCCATACCCTCTTCCAGTGCCCCTGGCCCCGGATACTGTCCCCCCAGGGCTTCCATCGGCTGGTGGAGGATCACTTCCTTCCCCGCCGCCCGCGCCCTCCGCGCGGCTTCCGCTGAATGCGGCAAGCCCGGCAACACCGCGATCGTGAGCGGGCCCGGCAGGGCCAGGAACGGCTCGAGTTCGCGGAGATTGTTCCCGGCGTCGTCGATGACGAAGGCCACCTGCCCCTTGCGGGGCGGACGCGGACGCTCCACGGGCGCCTTCGGCCGAATCGGAGCGGCCGCGACCGGCTCCTTCGGCGGAGACTGGATCGGCTCTCTCCGCGGGACCGGGATCGGCTCTTTCCGCGACGCGGGCGTCGGCGGCTCTTTCCGCGGAGCCGCTTCAGGAGCGGCCGCGGGCATGGTCTCGTGCACCGAGGCCGAAGGAGGCTCCTCTTCCGCGGGAGTTCGTTCCTCCGCGGCCATCGATTCCGTTCGGATGGTCGATTCCTGAACGACCGGCTGACTTAGAGGTTCGGGAACGTTTCGAGGGGTCGAAATGACGACGATCGCGGTCGCGATGACCACCGCGCCGCAAACGAGGGCACCCACGAGGGCCGCAGCCTGCGCGCCGTCCTCTATCGTCGGCCGGCGCCCCGCGCCCCGCTTACGCGGAGCGCGCTTCCGCGCGTTCTTAGGTCCCTCGCTTCTCGCCTTCACTGCCCTCAAAATACTCCGGAGGAGCGGGCCAGGTCAATACGCCGCTATACGCTCACGTAATCCTTGAGGTCGGCGGCCTGCTCGCGGAGCTTGCGGATGGCGCGCATCTCGATCTGGCGGACGGTCTCCGGGGAGATGCCCATCTCTTCGCCGATCCGCTTGAGCGTATACCGCTCGCCGCCGTAGAACTGGAACCGGTACATGAGTATGCGCTTCTCGCGCTCCAAGAGCCGTTCAAGGAAGCTCATCGTCTCCGCGCGTACGGACTCGCGGATCACTTCGCGGTCGGGGCTGTAGGTGAAGTCCTCGCAGAGGTCGATGAGGCTGCCGCTATCGTCTCCGGTCTCGGCGTCCAAGGACACGATGCCGTTCGCCAAGCTCAGGATGTACTCGACGTCGAGGACGGGGATCCCCACTTCGGCCGCCACTTCATCCGTGGACGGGCGGCGCATATACAGCTGGCTCAGCGTATTGTAGGCTTTCTGGATCTTCTTGAGCGCTTCTTCCTTGCGGTGGGGCAGCCGGATCGCCCGGCGCTTGTTCGCGAGCGAACGGGTGATGGCCTGCTTGATCCACCAATTGGCGTACGTCGAGAATCGGACGTTCTTGGCGTAGTCGTATTTCTGGGCGGCCCGGATGAGGCCGAGGTTCCCTTCCTGGATCAGGTCAAGGAGGGGAACGTCGGGCGAAACGAACCCCTTGGCTATTTTTACCACCAATCGGAGATTGGACTCTATGAGCTTCTGGCGCGCGAGTTCGTCGCCGCGCAGGCTCCGGCGCGATAGTTCGAGTTCTTCTTCAAAGGTCAACAGCGGTGTGGACTTGATCTGGTCGAAGTAGGTCCTGAGTACGTCTTCGCTGCCGCCTTCATTCTTCTTTATCATTTTGCGTCTCCCGGAGATTCCGAATTACGGAATCGCACTGTTATTACTGCAAGTAACGTGCCAGGTAGCCGCTAAAGATACATCGATATTTAATACATTATCCTACATACACATATTGATCGACCAAATCTCAAATCGACCGGAGAGTCGAAATTATGTATGAATATTCATACAAAACAAAAAAATCGATGTATGGAAAAGCACACGCACCTGTGCTATCGTCGTTCCATGGATTGCGGCATCGTCGCCCGGCGTAGCGGACGGGAAGTCCACTATTCGATCACATGGTCGGCGTTGCGGACCGCCGATCGCTGGTCCATCGCCAAATCGGTGCCCGCCGTCGGCGGCGTCTACGAAGTGTATTGGATGGACGACCGCAAGCACCTGCGCCTGCTCACCGTCGCGAGCGCGGCCTTCGGCGGGCTCCGGTCGGAGATCCGCCGCTTCATCGATCCAGAGCTCAACGGGGCTCCCCGCCTCCGCGCGATCCTCGCCGACGATTCGGTGAAGATCTTTTTCCGCTACGCGTCCGTTGACTCGGCCAAGGACATGGCCGACGTGGTCTGGTTCTTCCGGAAAACCTACTTCCCCGAAAACCCCGGAGTGGCCCACTCGGGCCGCTACGACCATATCTTCATGGACGAGGCGGCCCCCGACAAAGTCCACTGGGTGGACTGAAGCCTAGCTCCGCACGGCCGCTACGGCAGCGGCGAGGGCCTTTTCCAACATCTCGACCGGAGGCTTGGCGATGTGGCCGCTTTCCATGAGCGATCGAGCGACGGCGCGGGCCGCCGAGATGTCGGCCTTGGCGCGGCTATAGACCTCGTCCCAGGAGAGCGGCGTCCTGGCCACGCCTTCCTTCACCGCCTGCGTAGCCACGTCGGCGGCCTCCACCGCGAAGACCTCGGTCTCCTCCATCGTAGCGATGATGTTATCGGTCGTGATGCCGCGCTTTTCGGAAAAGTCGGCGATGGAGTGGGCGCAGCGGATGGCCATGCCGTCGGTGATCTTCCTGGCGCGGACCAACAGCGCGCCCTTGAGGATGCCGGGGAAGCAGATCGAATTGTTTACCTGGTTCGGGAAGTCGCCGCGGCCCGTCGCCACGATGAAGGCGCCCTCCTCCTTGGCAGCGTAGGGCCAGATCTCGGGCACGGGGTTGGCGCAGGCGAAGACGATGGACCTCTTGGCCATGGAGCGGACCCATTCGCGCTTCACGGTATCCGGGCCGGGCGTGGAAAGGGCGATGAGGACGTCCGCGCCCGCGAGGGCCTCGGCCTCGCTCGCGTAGCGAGCCGGGTTGGTCTTCCGGCAAAGCTCCCACTTACGGTAGTTCCGCGGGTCCTTTTCGATATCCGCGCGGCCCGCGTGGAGCGAGCCCTTGGAATCGAAGAGGACCATCTTGGCGGGGTCGCCGCCGTCGGAGAGGATGAGGCGGGCGATGGTGGTGTTGGAAGCGCCCGCGCCGAGGAGGACGATGCGGACCTCTCCGAGCTTCTTACCCGCGAGCTTGAGGGCGTTGAGGAGGCCGGCCAGGGTCACGCAGGCCGTGCCCTGGGCGTCGTCGTGCCAGACGGGGATGTCGCAGGCCTCGCGGAGTTCGTCCAGGACGCGGAAGCAGTTAGGCTGGCTGATGTCTTCAAGGTTGATGGCGCCGAAGGAATGCTGGACCATCTTCACGAATTCGATGAGCTTGGCCGGATCGTTCTTCCCGTCCGCCCCGCGCGAATCCACGCAGAGGGCGGTGGCGTCCACGCCGCCCAGGTACTTCATGATCATGGCCTTGCCTTCCATGACCCCGAGGCCTCCCGGCGGCGTGCAGTCGCCGTCGCCGAGCACCCGCGTCGAGTCGGAGACCACCGCGACGAGGTTGCCGCGGTTGGAGAGGGCGAAGGACGCGTCGTTATCGTCGCGGATCGTCGTGGACACCTTGGAGACGCCCGGGGTGTACCAGACGTTGAACCACCCGAGCCCGTAGAGGCCGCACTTCGGCACCGTCTGCATCTTCCCGCCGTAGAACCGGTGAGCCTCGGCGGAGAGGGTCTTAAGGAAGAGCGTTTTAGCGCGCGCCTTCTCCTCCTCGGTGAAATCGGCGGGAAAGGCGGCGTCCAGGTTCTTGAGGTCCATATCAAGGCTCATTTCGGTCTCCGTGTCCTTCGATTATTTTCGCGACTTCCGCCTCTATGAGGCGGCCTTCGTCGGGCCCGGGCAGCTTGCGGCCCGAGCCGAATCGTTCTTGTACCATGCCGATGAGGGAAACGGCCGTCTGCATCAGCGTGACGAGGCTCTCCGTGATCGCCTTCTCCTCCGCCTCGTCCAAATAATCGTCGCGGGCGAGGGAGGTAGTGATGCGCATGTTGAGCTGGGCGACCTCGTTCACGAGGAGGGCCATGCGTTGGGCCAGCTGCTTGTACGAGTACTGCATCCGGCCTTCGGTGATGGAGGAGAGGGAATCTATGATGGAGACGAGGTTCTTGAGCTGGTGGACGAGGCGGGGGTTGGGATCGCGCTCCACCTCCACGCGCCAATTCTGGAACCTCGTGAGCGCCCGCTCCAGGAGCTTCTGGATTTCGGCGTTGGAGGGACCTTCGTCTTCGCGTTTCATCTCCATCTTTCTCTCCCCGGCGACCATACCACGAAGCGCGGAGTCGGGCAATCAACAACCCCGCGGTTGCGGGATACGAACCCCGAGCGCGAATCGCGGGGAGAAAGAAGCGCCCTCACCTCGGGTCCCGGTCCGGCCGATAAGGAAGGTATGAACAGATCCTTCCTGCCCCGTATCCTGCTCATGGCCGCGGCGGCGTCCGCGTTCGCCCAATCGATCGAGCCAGCCTTCCCGAAAAGCGGCATCGCCTCCTGGTACGGACCGGAATTCGAGGGGAAGGCGACGGCTTCCGGAGAACTATTCGATTCGTCCCTCCTCACCGCGGCCCACCCGACCCTCCCCTTCGGTACCGAACTCCGCGTCACGAACGCGCACAACGGCCGGAAGGTCGACGTGCGCGTCAACGACCGCGGCCCCTTCGTGGCGGCCCGCATCATCGACCTGTCCCGCGCCGCCGCAGAAAAGCTCGATATGATCATCACCGGCACCGCCCCCGTCTCCCTGGAAATCGTCGGAGAGCCGAGCTCGGCGCCGGGGTCGTCGGGTCAAGCGGCGCCGGCTCAAGCGGCGGACCATGAGCCCGCGGCGGTTCCCGAACCGCTCGTCATGGCCGCGTACCCTGCACAAGCTGCCGCTGCGAGCGAGCCTGCGGTTCCGGAGACAGCGGCCGCCGTCGCGGCGCCGGCGCCGGCGGAGAGCGGCATGCGCAAGAGCGCCGCGCTTAAACCGAGGCCGACCGACGCCGCGAACGGCAAGCGCTATCGGCTCCAGGTGGGGTCCTATAAGCTCGTGCGTAACGCGACGGAGGCCTTCAACCGGCTCAAGCAGGCGGGACTCGAACCCTCTTACGAACGATTCGGCGACCTGTACCGGGTCGTGCTCGTCGGGGTGGGCGCCGCCGAACTCGATAGCTACGCCGAACGCCTCGGGGGGGCCGGTTTCGCCGAGGCCCTCGTACGGGAAGAACACTGAGCGCGCGGCGAGCGGGCTTTTTCGCGCCGCCCGCGCGCTTGACAGGGGGAAGACGGCAGTCGAGAATGCCTGAGAGTCCCGCGGACTATTCGTACGCGCGGACCGAAAGGAGCCACAGCATGAAACGGAGTCCCATCGGAACCATCGGCCTCGTCCTGCTCGTCGCGGGCATCGCCGTCCTCGCCGTCGGCGCGTACCAATACTACGAAGCGACCCAATCGCTCGGCGGCGGCATCGCGAAGGTCTTCAAGAAGTTGTCCAAAGAACAGACAAAGGATATCTACATCATGATAGCCGGCGGCGCGACCGCCGCGGTCGGCTTCCTCCTCTCCCGCCGCCGCTGATCGAGCCATGCGCGTCCTCGCCATCAACCCCGGTTCTACATCGACCAAGATCGCCGTCTACGACGACGACGCGCAGCTGCTCCGGATATCGGTGGAGCACGACGCCGCGGAGCTCGGCCGCTACCCGCGGATGGGAGACCAGTACGAGCTCCGCCGCGGCGCGGTGCTCCGCGTCCTCGCCGAGGCGTCCATCCCCGAATCGAGCCTGTCCGCCGCCGTCGGCCGCGGCGGTTTCCTGCCGCCCCTTTCCTCCGGCGCCTACCTCGTGAACGACGCGATGGTTAACCGCCTCGCGACGGCCCCCGTCGTGGACCACGCCGCGAACCTCGCCGCGCCCATCGCCCTATCCATCGCCCGGCCCCTCGGTATCCCCGCCTACATCTACGACTCGGTGGCGGTGGACGAGCTCGAGCCCATCGCCCGGATCTCCGGGTCCGCCGCCATCGAACGGCGTAGCCTCTCGCACGTCCTCAACATGCGGGCCACGGCCATCCGCTGCGCGAAAGACCTGGGGAAGCCCTACAAGGAATGTAACTTCGTCGTCGCGCACCTGGGCGGCGGCATCACGCTCAGCGTCCACCGCACGGGACGCATCGTAGACCTCGTCTCGGACGACGAGGGGCCGTTCTCCCCCGAACGATCGGGGAGCCTGCCCGTGAAGGACGTGATCCGGCTTTGCTACGAGCACGACGAAGCCACGGTGACGCGCATGTTCCGCGGCCAGGGCGGCCTCGTCTCCTACCTCGGCACGAACAGCGCCATGGAAGTCGAGCGGCGCATGGAAACCGGCGACGCGCGCGCGCGCCTCGTGTACGAAGCGATGGCGTACCAGGTAGCCAAGAGCATCGGCGAACTCGCGGTCGTGGTCTCGGGCAAGGCGGACGCGATCATCCTGACCGGCGGTATCGCCCGCTCCAAACCCATCGTCGACTGGATCACCGAGCGGGTTTCCTTCATAGCGCCCGTCAAGGTCTATCCGGGCGAGAACGAGCTGGAATCCCTGGCCCAAGGCGCCCTCCGCGTGCTCCGCGGAGAAGAGCAGGCGAAGGAATACGTCGACTAGGAAGAGGTTCGCGGGCAGGGCGCGGTTACGTCCGTGCGGACGGTTACTTCCGTGCGGACTGCTACCCCCTCCCCTCGCCGTTCCGGCTTTCCCCCGATTCGCTGTGTATGAGGTCGTCGATGCGGGCGAGATCGGTCTCGTAGTCCGCGCTCTTCCTAATCTCATCGGCGATGGAGCGGATGATGCGCCCTATCTCCTCCGAGTAGGGACCTATCTTGGCCGCCTCTTCCTGGACCTTGGTGGCGAGCTTGCGGACTTCGCCAGCGACGACGGCGAATCCCCTCCCCGAATCGCCGGCCCGCGCCGCCTCGATTGCGGCGTTCAAGGCCAAGAGATCCGTTTGCCGCGCTATCCCCGCGATGCTGTCCACGACCATCGAGAACCGGTCCACGACGGCGTTCGTGGATTCGGCTTTTTCCAAGAGGCCGCCGCAGTGGGATTGCCGTTCGCGGATCAGGTCGATAAGGCTGCCGCCCAGGCGATTCGCTTGGAACCGCCGCTCGGTCGAGAGCTTCTCCTGATCGGCCTGGTGTTCTTCATGGGCCTCCACGAGCTGCTTGGCCATGTAGTGGTGGCAATTCTCGGCCTTGTTGAGGCCGTTGAAGATGGCGATCGCCATGCCTTCGCAGGTGCCGTATCCGCAAGCGGTGCAGTTGTAGAAATCCTTTTCTTCCGTTTTCCGCATGGACTCGTAGACGGCCTTGAGCTGGGCCTGGGTCGGCTTCTTGAGCCCCAGCGTCTTGGACCGGTCGACGTAGGCGCGATCGTAGAGGCCTTTCTTCCACCGCTTCCCGATGACCCGCTTTACCGCCGCCTTCCCGCCGAACAGCCTGCGGCCGTACTCGCGCTTGGCCGCGGCGCTCCGCCGCTCCACGTAGCCCTCGACCTTGTCCAATGGCAGGTCGCCGGTGAGCGTACCGGGTCCGCCGTTGCATCCCCGTTCGCAGGATAGGCAATCCACGAGGAACGGCGCGTCGCCCGCGGCGATCTGGGGAGCGAGGCGGGAAAGGTACTCGTACACCGTCCTCGGCCCCTCGATCCTGCGGGTCCTCTCCCCCAAGGCCGGCGACTCGCGGACGGCGGTGCGGATGAGGCCGCCGGGGCTGGAAAAGAGGACGGCCCGCTCGGCCCGATCCCCGTCGTACTCCAGCTCGGGGTAGTCGCCGAGTTTCTTGCGC
>JAEWSV010000241.1 GCA_023398155.1 Spirochaetota bacterium | reverse complement strand
CCCGAAACCGGGCCGACCGCCGCCGAAAGGCGGGCGTCCGCCGGGACCACCCGGACCGCCGGGACGGGGACCATAACCGGGTCTACCGCCCTGATAGCCGCCGGGACCGCCGGGACCCCCCTGGCCGTAGCCGGGACGGGGACCATAGCCGGGCCTGCTGCCCTGATAGCCGCCGCCTTGGCCTCCCATGGGCCTGCCTCCGACACGACCCGCGACTACCGCGGGCCGTTGCGGGAAGGGAGAACCGGGCGTACGGTTGGGAACCGCGGGGCGGCCGTCTCCGCTCGCGCCGTCACGAGCCGGAGGCGGACCGACGGGCCTACCGCCCACCCTACCCGCCGCTGCCGCCGGCCGCTGCGTACCGGGAAGACCGGTCGGCCGTGGCGCGGGACGCTCTTGGGTCGCTTGGGCGGGAGCGGTATCCTGCGGAGCCGCTTCTGGCCGCTCGGCTTCAGGCCGAACAGCGGAGGTCGGGACCTCGCCTTCGCTCGCGGTTGCTTTAGGTACGGAAACCGCTTCGCTCGGAGCCGGCGCGGAGGAATCCGATAGCGCGGGATTCTGTACGGCGACAACCTTCGGCGTCGGCCGTTTCGCTACAGGAACAACGGGAGCGCTGGGCGTCGCCGGCGCGCTCGGAGCCTGCGGCTTCTTCTTGACGACGACGACTTTTCGCCGCTCCGTATGATCGGCGCCTTCGCTGGGTGCCGCCTCGGGGGCCTCGGTGGCCTTCGCGTGCTTGATGAGTTCTACCTTCGGTTTTTGGGTCGTATCGAATTCCTCAGCCATGGTTCACCTTTACTCTTCGTCCTCGTACTCGAAGCTCAAGCCTATACCGCAGTTCGGGCATACCGTCATATCGACGGTGATCTTGGCTCCGCATTCGGGGCAATCGAACTCCTCTACCTCGGCTTCCTCTTCCGCGGCTTCGGCCGCCGCTTCCGCGGGAACCTCCTCCTCGGCATAGTCGCCTTCCTCCACGATCTCGACGTTCTCGTCGATGAGCGACCGGAGGCTTTCGAGTTGTTCCGCTGTGATTCCCCGCAAGAGGGCAAACTGCTCCTCGGTGAGGGCGAGGAAGTCTTCGATATATTCGATACCGTTCTCCATGAGCGCCTTCGCGGCTTCCTGATCGACGCCGGGGAGCTCGGAGACACGCGCTATCTCTTCTTCATACTGATCGTCGCCGAACAGCTCGGAAACCGCGCGCTTGGACTCGGACGAGATATCCATATCGGCGTACTGCATCTCGGTCTTCACGTCGATGCTCCAGTCCACGAGGCGATTCGCGAGGCGCACGTTGAGGCCTTGCTTGCCGATGGCGAGCGAAAGCTGGGATTCCGGCACGATGGCGAGCGCCTGGCGCTTACCCTCGTCCAGGATCACCACGTCGCGGACTTCGGCGGGCGACAGCGCGTTCTTGATGAAGCGGCGGGGATCGGGATCGTACTTGAGGATGTCGATCTTTTCCCCTTCCAGCTCCCTGATTACCGACTGGATGCGCACGCCCTTGAGGCCGACGCAGGCTCCGACCGGGTCCACGTCGTCGCGGTTCGAATAGACGGCGAGCTTGGTCCGGTACCCGGCTTCGCGGACGATCTTGTGGATCTCCACCGTCTTGTCGTATACCTCCGGGACTTCAAGCTCGAAGATGGCCCGGACGAAATCGGTATGCGTGCGGGAGAGGACGATCTGGAGCCCGGTGGGGGTCTTATTGACTTCCACGATGAGGGCCTTGATGCGGTCGTTGAGGTGGTATACCTCGCGGGGCGACTGGAATTTCCGCGGCAGGATGCCTTCGACCTTGCCGAGGTCCACGTAAATGGTGCCGTTCCGCTCGCGCTGGTAATACCCGATGATGATCTCGCCGACCTTCTCCTGGAATTCGGAGTAGAGGCTGTCCTTCTGGATTTCCCGGATGGACTGGTGGGCGGTCTGTTTCGCGCTCTGGACCGAGATGCGGTCGAATTCTTTCGGATCGATCTCGATGAGGAGTTCGTCGCCTATCTCGGCTTCCGGATTGAGCTCGTGAGCCTCATCCAGATCGATCTCGCTGACGGGATCGTAAACGCCGTCGACGATCTTCTTCTTGGCGAAGATCGCGACTTCCGTGTTGTCATCGCTGAAGCGCACCATGGCGTTTTCCGCGTTGCCGAATCGGCGCTTATACGCCGCGAGGAGGGTGTTCTCGATGGTCTTGAGGACGAGCTCCTCCGAAATGCCCCGATCTTGGACAAGTTGGCGGATCGCTTCGGACATATCTGATGCCATCAGTCTTCGACCTCCTGTGAATAATCGAGCTTCGCCTTCGCGACGACGGCGTAGGGCAGCTCCACGAGACCGGCGGCGCCGCGAAGCACCACGCGATTCTCATCGGCTTCCACGACTACGCCCGCGGTCCAGTCCGAAGTGTCGTGGCGGAAGCATCGCACGCCGCGACCGACGTACAAGGGGAATTCCGCCGCGTCTCTGATCGTCCGATCTATTCCCGGAGAGGCGACTTCCACGTACAGTTCCTGACCCGGGAAGGCGAGCTCGAGCCGGGGCAGGATCGCATGGTGTACCTTGGAGCAGTCGGCCACGCCGACGATCCCCTTCCGGTATACCGCAGCATGGACGCGGACCGAGCCTTTATGGCGCGAAACCGAAATTTCCACGAGCGACATTCCGAGACCGCGCACGACTTCCTGGAGGGAATCGAACAACGGATCATCCCTTCGGGGACTGAACTCCACGGCACCACCTATTAAAAAAAGGAGTCGCTCGAACGACTCCTTTTGAACTACGAAGCTTCGACTGTTGCGCTTACTGTACCGGAGGGCGACCTCTTTGTCAACGGCCCGTCAATCGTAGCAAAACGCGAGCGCGTAAACCTTCTCGCAGCCAGAATCCTTGAGCGCGCGGGCGCACGAGTCGAGCGTGGCGCCGGTGGTGATCACGTCGTCGAGGAGAATCGCGGTACGCGGCGGACGCGCGAAGCAGACCATCTTACCGACGAGATTCGTCGCCCGTCCCTGACGGTCAAGTTCCTTCTGGCTGCGCGACGGCAGGCGGAGGAGGCAGCGTTTCACCGCGACCCCCGAGCGCTCAAGATCTCGCGCGATACGTTCCACTTGGTCCCAGCCTTTCCGCTTGACCTTACCGGGGCGGGGCGGTACCGGGACCAAGATGGGATCGTCGGCCGCCAAGGAAAGGATTTCCTCCCTGAACAGGTCGGAGAGGAAAACGGAGGCCGCCCTCCCCGCTCCGAATTTATAGGAAACGAGGAGGGCCCGCGCGGCTCCTCCGTACCGGAACAGGGCTTTGGCGGCATCGAACGCGGGAGCCGTTCGGTCCCGGCATTCGCCGCAGAGATCGCGCTCGGAAACGAGGGGCCGTCCGCAGCGCGGGCAGCGGGCCCCCGGCTCGGGTACGAGGTGAAGGGCGCATCCGACGCACACTCCGGAGCGGCATTCAGCGCCGTCCAGCAGCTGCCCGCCGCAGAGGGCGCAACCGGCGGGATAAACGAATTCCCGTAAGGATGCGGTTATTTTTCGCAAAACGGTCATGCGGATCGTACGGGCCGTCCGCGTCCGGCGATTCGTACGCGGATCACGTTGATTGGCCCTGCGGTCTAGGAATCGAAAAGCGTCGGCGAACGCTCTTCGGGCGGAGCGGGCCGGACCGGGCGGCGTTTGCGGCGGCCTTCGCCCTCCCCTCCGCGTACCAGTCTGCGTTTCCACTCGTGCAACAGCGCGAGCGCCTCCATCGGAGTCGTCCGATCCACATCGAGGGAGGCCAATTCCATGATTAATCCCTCGGTCTCGCCGTCCTCGCTTTCTTTGGCGGGGGCCGTTTCCGGTTCTACCGCGCGCTCGGCGAGGGAGCGTAGGCCGAGCTCTGCGGGGAGCGTATTCCCGCTTCTCCTGATGAGGTCCAGTATACGCTCGGCCCGATCTAGGACGCGATCGCCGAGGCCGGCGAGCCGGGCGACATGGAGTCCGTAGGATTCGGCGGCGGCCCCTTCCCGCAGTTTCTTGAGGAAGACGATTTCTCCGTTCCGTTCCATGACTTCCATGGATCGGTTGGCTAAGCGGTCATGGGCTAGTCGGGAAAGCTCATGGTAATGGGTGGCGAAAAGCGTGCGGCATCTGATACCGTCCAGGAGCTCTTCGCTGACGGCCCAGGCTATCGCGAGGCCGTCGTCCGTGCCGGTACCCCGCCCGACCTCGTCCATGATGACCAGGCTGCGATCGGTCGCCGAACGGAGTATATTCGCCGTCTCGTTCATTTCGACGAGGAAGGTGGACTCTCCGCGCGCGAGGTTGTCCGCCGCCCCCACTCGGCAGAAAACGCGGTCGATGACGCCGATGCTGGCTTCCCGCGCGGGTACGAAAGACCCGATCTGAGCCATGAGGGTGATGAGAGCCGCTTGCCTTAAGTACGTGGACTTCCCCGCCATATTGGGGCCGGTCACGAGGGCGAAGGCGACGGCGGAAGTATCGAGGTCGAGGTCGTTCGGTACGAATTCCCCGCGCGGCAGATGCGCTTCCACCACCGGATGGCGCCCCTCAACGATGCGGAGACGGGGCACTTCGTCCACTTCGGGACGGTTCCAGAGCCTGACCGTGGCCGCGCGCGCGAGGGATTGCGCGACGTCGAGCGCGGCGATGCGGTGAGAGGCGGCGAGGAGATCGGGAATCGCCTTCTTCGCGGTCTCCCTGATCTCCAGGAATAGCCGTTTATCCAGCTCCACGATCCTTTCCGAAGCCCCGTTTATATCGGATTCCAACTCAGCGAGACGGTCGGTGGTGTAGCGCTCTCCGCCGACTACGCCTTGCCTACGGATAAAACGGGACGGCACGGACGCCAAGTTGGCCTTGGTCACCTCGAAGAAATAGCCGATCAACCGGTTGTACCGAATCTTGAGGCTCGCGATGCCGGTAGCCTTGCGTTCTTCCTCTAGGTAATCCTCCAGGAGTTGTCTGCCGTTATTCTTAATCCGCTTGAGCTCATCAAGCTCGGATGCGTAGCCGTCCTTAATGAGGTTGCCGTCCGTGAGGAGGATAGAGGGATCGTCCGAGATGCCACGTTCCAAAAGTCCGCGCAAATCGGCGAGCCGACTCGCCGTGGCCGCATCTACGGCCGAGTCATCGTCCGGGCCCGCCGTTTGGTAGGGCGGAACGACTAAGCCCGCCTCGCGGGCGATTTCCTCGATCCTCTCGTAGGCGGCGAGGCTCGTGCGGATACCGACGAGATCCTTGCCGTGGGCACGGTCCATGGCCACGCGGGATGAGAGACGTTCCAGGTCCAAGGATTTCGCGAGGGCCTCGCGCAGGGAGGAGAGGCGGGATTGCTGACGGTATAGGGCTTCCACCGCGTCCAGGCGTCGGTTGATCGCCGCCACGGACCGGAGCGGATGCAAAATCCAGCGCTTCAGTAGCCGCAGCCCCATTGACGTCTTGGTCTCGTCCATGACCTCGAGGAGCGTGAACCGCTCGCCACCATCCCGAAGGTTGCGGACCAGTTCCAGGTTGCGTTGAGAGGATTCGTCCATCCCGACGTAATCCTCGTCGCCGTATACCCTGAGCGTCCGAACGTGGGGCAGGAGGCTCTTCGCGGTATCGTCCAGGTACGCGAGGAGCGTCCCGGCGGTCAATACTTCCGGAGAGGAGGTTTCCAGCCCGAATCCGTGCAGGTTCGCCGTCTGGAACTGGCGCTGGAGCCGCTCCGCGCTCCGCTCCGAGTCGAAAAGCCAATCCGACCATCGATTGACGACCATCGAACTCCGATCGGCGACCGCCGCCGCGAAATCCGGCCGTTCTTCGATGAGCGATTCCTGGACGATGATCTCGCGGGGATCGATGCGCTCCAATTCCTTACGCAGCCGATCCGGAGCTCGATCCAAGGGAAAGGAAGTGGCGCGGAAATCACCCGTCGAAGGCTCGATATAGGCGAAGGAAACGCTGTCGCGCGAGGCCGCCAAGGCGGCGAGGTAGTTGGAATTGCTCGTCTCGAGGTAATCTTCGTCTACCGTGGTTCCCGGCGTGATCACTTCGACGACGCGCCGATCCGCGAGGCCTTTCCCGGGTCCCGGCAGGGAAATCTGCTCGCATATAGCGACTTTTTTTCCGAGGCGGAGCAGACGAGCGATATATGATCGCGCGGCGTGGTAGGGAACCCCGCACATCGGTAGTCCGTTGCGGCTCGTGAGCGTAAGGTTGAGGAGGGATGAGACTTCCGTCGCGTCCTCTGCGAACATCTCATAGAAATCCCCGAGGCGGAAGAAGAGCACATCGTCCCGGTGTTCCCGCTTGATCCGTCGGTATTGTTCGATCATGGGGCTCGCGTCAGCCATGGGAGTTGCATTATAGGGGAGGATGTTTTAAAGTACAACACGCATAATCCTGCTTTCGCGGGACTGCGGAGGCGGGCGTTTCAAGGAGCCTGACGTGGGCGAAGCCTTGTTTTACAAGGAAAAAGACAACGTGCTCTATCTTCGGGCGGAAGGCCACGTGACCGCGGCGCTTTGCGCGGATCTGCGGGAACGCGTATTCGCTCGTTTCGAGGAGAGCCCCGCCGTCCGAGCGGTTCTCATCGACCTATCTTCGTGCGATTACATGGATTCCACGTTCATGGGACTGATCGTCGGATTCAACAAACGCCTCGCCCGCTCGTCCTCGGTCAGGTTGTCCATCGTAAGCCCCACGGAGACGGCCCGCGAACTCCTTTCCGGTTTAGGACTCGCGGCCTTGGTGGATATCGTGGAAACCGCCGAACCCTTCCCCGATGGGATGGAGAACGTGGTGAAGACGAAGAGCGCGAACGCCGATCTGTTGCTCAAAGCCCATGAGAACCTCATGGAGCTCTCGGAGGAAAACCGGCAAAAATTCGCGCTTCTCCACGCGGCGCTAAAGAAGAACTCGGAAACGAAATAAGTTAAAGCCGAACCCGACAGGGAAAGCCGTAGCGCGCTCCGGACGCGCTACGGCTACTGATCCCCGGACCGCGCTCCGGGGATTTCGATCAGCGGCCAGCCTTGGTCATCAGGTTCTGGATCACCAAGTCGGTGATATCCACCGTCGGGCTATACCAGACTATACCCGCGCTTTCCTTGAGATTGAGCACTATGCTGTAGCCTTCACTCTCCGCCACGCGACGGATTTCGTCGTATACCTGCTGAAGGAAGGCGCTCGATTGGGTCATGCGCTTCTTCTGGTCTTCGAGTTCCGTCGTCTTCACGCGGTAATATTCCTGAAGATACTTCGTTTTCTTGGAGATGTCCGCCTCGAGGCGGAGCACCCGCTCGTTATCCCCCGCCGTTTCGGCATCGAGCCGCGACTTGGACAGGCTGTCGATTTCGGTGGTCATCCGATCGAGGTCCGCCTGGACTCTCCGGCTGCGTTCTTCCCAATCCCGAACGACCTTGGAATCC
>JAEWSV010000384.1 GCA_023398155.1 Spirochaetota bacterium | reverse complement strand
GAGCCGAACTTAGCACGGAGAGGGGGCCGAGAACAAGGGGGCGGGCTGTTATCGCACGAGTTCCGCGAGGGCGTCGGCGAGGACGCGCGCTCCTACCCCCGACGCACTTCCGATCCCCGCTAGCCGCGGCTTCACCGCTTCGACCTCGCCCGCTTCCCGGGCATCGACGAGTACCCGACGGATCGCCTGCTGCAAGGGGCTTAAGCGGTAGTCGAGCGGAGCCAGGGATGCGCAGACGGCCGCGTAGTCGACCGCGCCGTCCCGGAGCCGGGGAAGCGGTAGTTTTTGAGCCGCGCGGGGCGGAGCGTCGGGAACGAGGGTCACCGTCCATAGGGAGCCGGTCGTACGCCATGCCCCGATGGTTCGTTGCGCCGAAGGGTGGAGGAGTCCGCTTTTCCCTATCTTCGGAGCGAGCTTCCACCATGCCGCGAGCATCGGCGCTTCGTCGGGATCGAAATCGATCGGGTCGTTTCGATCCCGCTTCCGCTCCAGGATATCGCACCGGCGTTCGAGGAGCCGGGCGTCCGCGGATTTCACGGTCCATACGGTACGTAAACGCCCGCAGAGCGACCTCAGGCGATCCGGATCAGTCGCCGGCGCGAGCGCGAGTTCGTAGGCGGCGTAGAGCGCGAGCATGGGCTCGAGGCCGATGCTATCCTCGTCGGCGAGGATGCCCGTGATCGGGCGGCCCGTCCGAATGGAAAGACGAGCTATCTCCGTCAAACGATCCCGCGGGCCGTAGCCCGTCGCTCCGCCGGTCTCGGCGACGACCAGCACTGCGGCGGACTCCGGATCGTATCGGCGTCCCGTTCGATCGTCTTCAACGCAGTCCAGGTATACTTCGGTGCGCCAAGGGTACGGCGGGAGCGTTATTGCTTGCTCTTGCCAGAACCGACCCTGGGGCAGACGCCTGAGCACTCCGAGGAGATAGGACCCTGCCGCGAGCCCTTCCGGGCACAGGGAGGAGAATCCTCGACTCTCATCTACCTCGACCTCGCATCGGACGTCGAAGGGAATGCCCGTTTCGGGATCCAATCGGCGCAGGCGGAGTCCGATCCGAGCTTCATCCGTCATGGCCCAAGTTTCGCCCTCCGCGTGGGCCGAATCCCGCGCGAATACGACGAGGGACGCCGCGCCGCGCCGCGCCGCGGCCGATTGGCGGAGATCCATCGCGGGATAGTAATGGTATTCACGGTGAGTCGCCGTGTCGGAGAGCGGGACGGGTGAAGAGAAGGACAACGGCGGCTGGGTTATTTCGATCGCGGTGCCGTCTGAGGGAACGAAAAACGCCTGGTCGTTTACGGCGTCGGCTAATGCGAACCGCGCCGTATACCGTCCCGGAGCCAGGCGCGTTTCCAGGCTGCCGGCCCCCTCCGCCGTGACTCTCCTATCGTTGTCGAATACCCGGATGTGCGCCGCGGCGTCCTTTGCGGTGAGCGTAACCCGCGCTGTCGGCGGTTCCCGCGGTTCGGGCGCGGCGAGCGGCCAGGAAACGGCGAATTCTCCCATAGGGGCAGCCGACGGACCCTGCGGGGACATAAAATCATACGTCTGAGCGAAGTCATCCGTTTCCTTGGGCACGCGGGGTCGACTATAGAGATTCAGTCCGTATGGGGCGATGATTGGAGGTTCGTAGCCGGTATCGCGCCGGTAGGTCCGGTCCCAAAGGTCGTAGAACGTTTGCTCCACCGCGCGCGCCGTTACGTTCCCGTCATCGTCCTCGGGGGCCGTCTTCAGCGCCTCGAGGAAGACCTTCGAGAAGTAACCCCGCGCGGGTCCTCCGCTCCGCGTCTCGTAAGCCTTTTCTCCGCGCGGCGCGCCGAAAGCCGACATGAGCTTTACCTGCCCCGAGCGCCGCCGATCCGGGGGCGACCACGTCGGATCGGACAGCGGCGAAGCCTTAAGTACGTCCTGGCAGCAATCCATGATCAGGACGATCTCGTCGAAGAAGCCCGCGTACCTGATCCGCGCGGCGTAGCGGGCGGCGGCTATGTGGGCGGTGTCCCCGAACCGGGCCTGCGCCGTGAACAGGGCGGGATCTTCCAGCGACCCTGAGGTGAACCCGTGTCCCGCGAAGAAGAGGTAGAGGCGTTCCCCGACGCGGTCCCGCCATTCTTCTCCGTTCCTGAGCCAACGGTTGAGCGTCTTCTTGAACTGGGTCTCCGTAGGATTCGCGTCGTCGGGGTCGGCCGCCGGCGGGAAATCCGAAGACCGTAGGAGCGCGACGCGTTCGGACCCCACGGCGCCGCCCGCCGGATCGACGAGCCAGCTACGGAACTCCTCCGCGTCGTTCTCGGGCCCCGCGAGGTCGCTGAGGCCCGGGTAATCATTGATCGCGACCAGGATCGCGTAGTGGTCGGCGGCCATCAGAAGCCGTTCACGATGATCGAACGCAGGCTGTCCATGGTCGTCTTCTCGCCGTCGAAGGCCCCGTGATCGATGCACGCGCTGTTGAGGCCGGCCGCCTGTCCCGTTGCGATCGACCAGACGGTCCGCTTACCGTCAGCCCCGAGCCACTTTCTGACCATCGCCACCGAGGGGAAACGCTCGTCGTCGTAAACCTTCGTCCGGGAGAAGAATCGCTCCATACCGAGTAGCGGCATATCCGCCGCGTCCTCCCGCGAGCCGCTCTCCGTCCGCCGGGATTCCAGTACGCCCGAAACGAGGTAGAGGAGGGATGAAGGGTAGACGTACCGCCGCCAGTCCTGCTCTCCGGGAAGCTCGTCGTCCGCGCCGATTACCTGGTCGGTCCGTTCCAGTTCGTCATGCATGGCGAACATACGGAAAGCGCCGATGCTTCCGGCGGCCGAGCGGAGCGTTTCGGCGAAGAAGTCGTACGTGATCGCGGGGGCCAGGAAGACGACGTCCTGCTTGATTCCCGCGGGTAGATAGCCGACGGAAGCGGCGAGCCAATGCGCGATGTAGATGGCCCCCGTGCTGTGTCCGACGAGCGTGATCCGGTCGAGTTCGAGCCGTCCGTCGCCCTCCGCCTTGAGCGCAGAGCCGAGCCGGGAAAGGAACGCGGTTCCGGCGTGGACGTCGGGATCGGGGCCGAAGGCGTCGGCCGCGTTCTCTTTCATCCGGTCCCATTCGAGCGCCTTCGCCCACTCGTTCACGCCGCTCCCCGCGATCTTGAACGCGCGGATGAGCTCCTCCACGCAGGTCGCGTACAGGCCGTGGTCCCGACCCGACGCGAGGCGTTTGAGGGTCGCGGCGAGGACCTTTATGATGAACTTGGCCACGAGGAAGGTGCTCACGAGACCGCGGGTGGAGGCGCCCGCGGAGAGCTCGCGCGCGGCGAGCTCGGAGAAGGGCGTACGCCGCTCCTTCGCCGCGGCGGAGAACGCGTCCCGCGCGCCGGACGGGATACCCGGGAGCGTCGCGAGGGCTTCCCGTAGGAGGGTATCAGCGCGGAGGTCCGCTTCGACTTGGGTTTCGAATTCTTCGTCGTCTATCCTGAGGGTCGCGGATCGGGCTGTCGCCGCGTCGAATTCGGGCGTAAAGTCACTGAACGGGATAGTCTTCGGGTTCGGTTCGGTCCAGAAGGAGTTGAACTTCGTCAGGACTGTTTCTTTCAGTTCTCCTACGGAGGCCGAAGCGGACCTGGCTCCGGATAGCCCGAGGCCCCCGAGCTTTTCCAGCGCGTACTGCGCGAGCTTGCGGAGAAGCTGCTTGAAGACCGGCTCGTCGGCCAGCTTCGCCAAATTGTTGCGGATCGCTTCCCACGCGCCCGATTCCCATACGTAGAAGACCGGGTAGGCTCCGCCCGTCGGCGCGGGCGCGTACGCGCCTCCGTCACCCGACATCCGTTCGGCGATCTCGAGCCCCTTCTTCTTGGAAACGAGACCTCCATGAAAATGGACCGCCAGGTGGCGCCGCGGGTCCTTCCGGAGCGCATCGATGATGGCGTCGATGTCGTCCGCTCCCGTATCGGCTTCTCCGCCTATCCGGCCTGCCTTGCTATGAACGTAGTGGAGCTTGTCCATGCGGCGCCTCCTACTTTTCTACAAAGTGTATGCGATCCTTTTTGCTAAACAAGTGAAACGCTTACCCCGGGCCGGTCATGGCCTCCATCCTCCGCTCACCCCGCGAAGCGCTTCACCCAGTCGAGGTAGGCGTCCATCCAGCCGCGGAAGAACGGCTCGCTGCCCGGAGAGATGTTCCCTTCCTCATCGAAGAGGCCTTCCCTGGCCTGGATGAACGCGGCCGGTTGGGCAAGCACGAACACGTTGAGCGCCGCGAGTATATTGCGCAGATGCTGTTGGGCGGCCGCCGTTCCCGCGGTCCCCGCGGAAAGCCCCAGGACGCCCGCCGGCTTGAGCGTCCACCCGCTCTCGGATCGCGGCCGCGAGCCTACGTCTATCGCGTTCTTGAGCACTCCCGGGATCGACCGGTTGTACTCGGGAGTGACGAAGACGAACCCCTGCGCCGACCTGATCTCGCCCCTGAATCGCAACACGGCGATATCCGGATCGGCCTCCACGTCTTCGCTGTAGAGCGGCAGGTCGTCGATGCGGACGGTA
>JAEWSV010000168.1 GCA_023398155.1 Spirochaetota bacterium | reverse complement strand
GATAAGCGCCGCGCCGGCGCTCGCGTCTCCCGCTACCGGTTCGTCTCCGTCCGCCGCTACCGCTGGAACAGCCGCATCCGGTACGGCAGCCGCATCCGGTACGGCAGCCGCAAGATCAGCCGGCGCGACGCCGGCAGCGGCAGCGGGCGCTGGCGCGGCGCCTGTCGGCGCGACGCCTGCCGCGGATGCGCCCCTCGTCTCGGCCAAAAGAACCCTGGAAGCCTTCGCGAGCGACGCGGGGCCCGAGTCCTATCTCTCGGTGATCAAGGCCGAGGCCGACGCCGGCCGTACGGCGAGCGCGCTCGAGGCCTTGGATTTCTTCCGCGAGCGCTTTCCCTCAGGCAGCGATGAGGCGTGGTGGCTGTACGGTCGCCTTTTGGAGGCCAACGGACCGGCGAAGGACGTGAAGGCCGCTCTCGGTTTTTACAAGCGCCTCATCGCCGAATATCCCCAGAGCTCCCGGTACGACGAGGCGCGCAAGCGCATCGCCTACCTCGAACGATACTACTTCGATATCCGATGAAGGCTTCAGGCTCTCCGCTCCGCCGGTCCGCGGCCTTGCTCCTCGGCCTCTTCGCCTTCGGCGCGATCGCGCACGCGCAAGGCGGCGCCTCGGGCGTCCGCTTCGCGGCCGGTCTCGCCGCCGGGGATCCGGCGGGCATCTCCCTGGAAGCGGAGGGCGAGGGATCGATGGGTTTACGAGCCCTCGTCGGTTGGGATCTCCGTTCGCCGGGAGGCCCGACGGCTGCCTTCGATGTCCTCGTCCGATTCCGGCCGATCGATTTCGTGTCCCTTCCCCTCGTTCCCTATGCGGGACTCGGCCTCAAGGCGACGTTCCTGGTCGGCGACGGCCGGTACGGCGATTCATCCGCCGAGCGGGGATTCGGCTTCCGGCTGCCGCTCGGCGTCCGCCACGCGTTCGGCGATTGGCGGATCGAGGCGTTCCTGGAGACGGCTCCCGGCCTTCGCTTCGCGCCGGATTTCGCCTTCGATCTCGACGCCGCGCTCGGCGCCCGCATCCTATTCTGATTCGAGGTGTCCATGGGCGGCGATCCTTTCGGCTCCTTCGATCCTCGTACCGCCGACTGGTTCCGCGCCTCCGTCGGCGAGCCCACCGACGTACAGGAGCGGACCTGGAAGGCCGTCGCCGCCGGCAGCCACGTCCTCGCGACCGCGCCGACCGGCAGCGGCAAGACGCTCGCGGCCTTCCTCTGGGCCTTGGACGCCCTGGCCGTCGGTAAACTGCCCGCGGACCGCCTGTCGGTCCTCTACCTTTCGCCGCTTAAGGCGCTCAACAACGATATCCGCAATAACCTGCTCGGTCCGCTCGCCGGCCTCCGCGAAAAGTGGCGGGAGAGCGGCGACCGCTTCCCCGACATCCGCGTCGCCGCGCGGTCGGGGGATACGAGCGCGGCCGACCGCCGCGCCTTCCTCCGCGAACCGCCCGCCATCTTGGCCACCACGCCGGAGAGCCTCGCGCTCCTCCTTAATTCCCCGCGCGGCAGGGACCGCCTCTCCACGGTGCGCATGGTGGTCCTGGACGAGATCCATGCCCTCGCGCCGTCCAAACGGGGCGTCTTCCTCATGGCCCAGGTCGAACGGCTCGCCCTCCTCGCCGGAGAGTTCCTCCGCGTCGCGCTTTCGGCCACCGTGGCGGACAGCGCCGAGACCGCGCGCTTCGCCTGCGGCTTCCGCGAGACGGCGGAAGGCCGGCTGGAGGAACGCCCCGTTTGCCTCGTTCGGTCCGTCATAGAGAAACGGCGGACCCTCTCCATCTCCTATCCCTCGACGGCCGATTATGCGGCCGGCGCGGGGGCGGACGCCGACGCGGACGAGGAGGCTCCGGCGACCTTGAATCCGGCCCGCTGGCCTATCCTCATCGACGCCTTCGTTGATGCGGTTTCCCGTAACCGCACGACGCTCATCTTCACCAATTCGCGCCGGCACGCGGAGAAGATCGCCTTCCTCATGAACGAGCGAGCGGACCGGACCATCGCGTGGGCGCACCACGGCTCCCTCTCGCGCGAGGTGCGGTCCTCGGTGGAGGCGCGGCTCAAGTCCGGCGAGCTTCCCGCGGTGGTCGCGACGAGTAGCCTGGAACTCGGCATCGACGTGGGCGCCGTGGACGAGGTCCTCCTGGCCGGGACGCCCGGCGGCGCCGCGGCGACCCTGCAGCGGATCGGCCGGGCCGGCCACCGTCTCGGCGCCGAGAGCCGCGGACGGCTCTTCCCCCTCCACGGCCTAGACCTACTCTTCGCCGCCGCCGTGGCCAGGGACGCGGAAGAGGGGAAGCTCGAGCATGAACCGAGCCCGCGCGCTCCCCTGGACGTGCTAGCCCAGCTGATACTTTCCATGACGGCCCTCGACGCTTGGCAGCCGGACGACCTCTATCGTTTTTTCCTCCGCACGGAAAGCTTCCGTTCCCTTTCCCGCGCCGACTTCGATCTCGTGGTCGCGATGCTCCGCGGAAGGTACTCAGGATCCCGCCTGGAGGCTCTGCGGCCTCGGCTCGAACGCTCGGACGCCGTAGCGTCCGTGGACTCTGCGGCCTCCGTGGACGCCGCGGCATCGATCGGGGCCGGGATAACCGCGGCCGCGGTAGCCGCCGCGACCGACCTCGCAGAAGGCGAGGAGGTCAACGAATCGGACGGGGAGCGGGACGATTCGATGGACGCTGAGCCTTCGGGAGCGGCGGATCGGGATGCCGGAGGGATACTTAAGGCGCGGAGCGGCGTGCTGCCCCTCCTGTACCGGGGCGGCGGGGTCATCCCGGACCGCGGCTCCTTCGCGCTCAAACTCGCCCCGAGCGGCGCGAACCTGGGAGAGCTCGATGAGGAGTTCGTCTGGGAGCGTCGCCTCGGGGACACCTTCTCGCTCGGCACGCGGTCCTGGCGCATCGTCGCCATCGACG
>JAEWSV010000141.1 GCA_023398155.1 Spirochaetota bacterium | reverse complement strand
ACGCTGTCCTGTACCCAGGAAGCGGACGCGGTGGAAATCCGCGTCGCCAACCCGGCGGTCCTGAGCGAAGACGTCCTCGCGAACCTGTTCAAGCGGTCCTTCACTACGAAGGGTCGCGGCAGGGGCCTCGGAACCTACGCCGCGCGCCTCTTCGTGGAGGACTACCTGGGCGGAAGCATCCGCTGCGAGAGCGCCGAGGGGAAGGGCACCGTCTTCACGGTGCGCCTCCCCTGCTGAGCTAGCTTCCGAGCACCACTTCCACGCGGTGCGTCCCGCTTTGGAACCAGGGGACGACGTTCCCCTCGATCCGTTTTCCGTCCACGATGAGCGAAGCGACTCCCTTCGATCGGTGCGAGGGGTTGCGCACTTCGATCTCGTACACGGCGCCCCGCGCCTTTCGCCGCGCGGTAAACCCATCCCAAAGCTTCGGGACACAGGGGTCGATCCGGAGACCCGCATACTCGGGCCGGATGCCGAGGATGTACTTGGTGGAGGCTTGGTACATCCACGACGCGGTGCCGGAGAGCCACGAGTTGCGGCCCAGGCCGAACTGGGGATGCTCGTCGGCAAGTATGTTCTGGGCGTAGCAGTAGGGCTCGCACTCGTACTCTTCGATATGGTCGTTGCGGGCGGCCGGGTTCACGCGGGCATAGTAGGAGTGGGCGCGGTCTCCGTCGCCGAGGATGGTCTCGGCGATGACCGCCCAGGGGTTCGGGTGGAGGAAGATGCCTCCGTTCTCCTTGGCGCCGCTCGGATAGGTCGTGACGCCGCCCTTGGCCGGATCGAAACCGTCGTAGCCCGGGGCGGAGAGCTTGATGCCCTTGGGCGTGGCGAGATATTTCTCCACGGCGTCCATCGCCTGCCGGGCCTTGTCCCCCGCGAAGCCGGAGAGGACCGGCCAGCTCTGGCCGTTGAGCCAAATCTTGCCCTTCTCGTTCGCCGTGGAACCGACCGGTTTTCCCTCGTGGTCGAACCAGCGGACGAACCATTCGCCGTCCCAGGCGACCTGCTCCACGATCGACTTCATCTGGGCGTACTTCGCGCGGCAGTCGGTCGCTTCCTTCTCTTGGCCGCGGAATTCGAAGAGTTCGGTGAGCTCCCGTAAGGCCACGCCGTAGAGGTTGGCGTTGAAGAGGCTCTCCGCGCCCGTGGGAAGGTTGACCGTGTCGTTCCAATCGGCGAAGCCGAGAAGCGGCAGGCCGTGGGCGCCGACGTCCTCGAAGGTGAAGGCGATCGCGCGTCGGAGGTGGTCCAGGACCGTCCCCGACTCCAGGACGTTTCCCGCTTTGTCCTTATCGTAGTAGGAAATCGTCTTGTCTAAGAAGGCGTAGTCGCCGGTCTCCTTGAGATAGGCGGTGACCGCCAATACGATCCAGAGGTGGTCGTCGCCGTAGTACTTCGGCCGGTCCTCGTATTCCTTGGAGTCGCCCACGCCCGCCTCCATGGTGAGCGGGTTGAACTGGTGGTAGGCCGAGCCGTTCCTGCGCTGAACGGAGAGGAGCTTTTCCATAAGGCCGCAAGCTCCCGCGGCATCCAGCGGCAGCACGCCCATGCAATCCTGGGAGCTGTCGCGGAAACCGATGCCTCGGTCGCTGCCGTAGCCGAGCTGGTAGAAGGAGAGGTAGCGCGACCAGTCCTTGGTCGTGAGGCACTGGCGCGGGTTATGCACGTTCACCATGCTGTCCAAGGCGGGGTCGGGGGTCTTCACCGAGAGCACCTGGAGCTTGGCGTTCCACCAGGCGGAGAGTTCGGTGAAGGCGCGGTCGGCCCGCTCCTCCATGGCCTTCCTAGCCGCCTTCGCGTCGGCGTAGCTCCCGGCCGCGCCTTCCACGGCGACGACGCCGCGGGCGCGGAAGAGTTCCGTCACTACGCGGGCGGTGGCTCCCGGCGCGATGTCGCCGAGGGGGAGCATGAGGGCGGCGATCACGTTGCCGCGGTACGCGTCGATTTTAGAGAGTTCCTCGGTCTCCAGGGCGCGCGGGGCCGCCCAGCTGCCGTAGCCGTTCTCCCCGAGGAAGCGTTCGCGGTCCGTCTCCCAGGAGCTGGCGGGAAGGCTCGCCACGAAGACGTTGACGGCGGCGTCGCGTTTCATGAACGCGTACTGGACCAGGGCCGTCCTGCCGTCCGCGAGGCTCTTCGCCCGGGTCTGCATGGTCTGGGGCACCCAGTCGGCGTTGGTGAGCTGTTTGAGCGCGTCGAAGTGGGAGAACTCCACCACCGGCGCGAGCTCGGCGCGGATGGGGGAGGAGCCGAGGTTCGTCACGCGGTAGTCGCGGATGAGGCGACCCGCGTCGCTTCCGTCCTGCCGCGGAACGAAGACCGTCGTCTCGATGCGCACGCCGTTCGACTCGACCGTCCAGCGGTTGTAGCCGAGGCCGACGCGGCATTCGTACTTGGTCGCTTTGTCCAGGATCGGGAGCCAGTACGGCGCGACGAGCTTGGCCTCCGCGGCCCGCTGCCCCGGTTTCCGTACGCGGAGGTAGGCGGTCTCGCCCTTGAAGTCTGAGGAGGGCGTCTGCGGGACGTACTTGGTGATGCGCTCCAGAGCAGGATCTCCGCCGCAGAGCTGGCTCCCGCCCGTGTGATCGACGAAGCCGCCGAAGGCTAATGTCCCGACGTAATTGATCCATTTGACCGGCGTCCGCGGATCCTCGATCACGTATTCCTTGCGTTCATCATCGAAGCGGCCGTTGCGCATGGCGACCTCCTGGTTGGTTGTTCTATGCAATTAACATAAGGGTACACGAGCTTAATAAATTGCGCAAGCGAAAAGGCAAACGTTTGCGCGGCGCGCCCTCCGGGGCGGCCCGAATCGCGGGCGGCGCACGGCTCCCGCGCGACCGCCAGCCGTCCCTCCGGCTTATGCCCCGAGGTTGGCTTGGCCTCCGGTACGGCTCAGGCGCGGAGGGCGGCCTGGCGCTTGAAGTGGTCTTCCAGCACGAGGCAGGTCATGGCCTCCACGACAGGCACGATGCGGGGGCAGATGCAGACGTCGTGCCTGCCCTCGGTGCGGACTTCGACTTCTTCGCCTGAGAGGTTGACGGTCCGCTGGGGGGAGGCTATGGACGAGGTCGGCTTCACGACCACGCGGAAGATGATCTCCTCGCCGGAGGAGATGCCGCCGAGGATGCCGCCCGCGTTGTTGGTGAGGAAGCCGTCCGATCCCATCCAGTCGTTGTGCCGGCTACCCCGCAGGTCCGCGGCCGCGAAACCCATGCCGAACTCGATGCCCTTGACCGCGCCGATGGAGAGCATGGCCTTGGCGAGTTCCGCGTCCAGCTTGTCGAAGACGGGTTCCCCGAGGCCGGCCGGAACGCCGGTCACGCGGCATTCCACGATGCCGCCGACGCTGTCGTTCGCCGCCTTCGCCTTCTCTACCTCCACCATCATGCGCGCCGCGGCAGCGGCGTCGCAGGCGCGGAGTCCGTTCTTCTCTATGGCGTCCGGATCGAACTTCTCGCATTCGATGCCGGCGGCCCGCTTGGTGTAGGCGAGGACCTTCACGCCGCGTGCGGCCAGGAGCTTCCTGGCCACGGCGCCCGCGGCCACGCGGCCCGCGGTCTCGCGGCCCGAGGCCCTGCCCGAACCCCGCCAGTCCCGAAGGCCGTACTTCGCGAGGTAGGTATAGTCGGCGTGGCCGGGCCGGAAAAGGCCCTTAACCTCGTTATATGCGGATGATTGGGCGTCCTTGTTGTAGAGGATGATGAGGATGGGCGTACCGGTGGTCTTCCCCTCGAAGACGCCGGAGAGCACGTTCGCGATATCGGCTTCGGCCCGGGGCGTGGACGCCGCGCTCTGGCCGCCCTTGCGCCGGCCCAACTGGGCCTGGATATCCGCTTCGGAGAGTTCGACGCCGGGGGTGGCCCCGTCCACGACCACCCCGACGGCCCCGCCGTGGGATTCGCCGAAGGTGCTGATTCTGAAAAGCGTGCCGAAGCTGCTGCCGGCCATGGTCCCTCCTTCGCGCAGGCGGCCGAAACAGCGATCGATTAGTCGGACCGCCCCCGCGTCCGCATTTCAGCACGGGAAGCGGTCGAAGGGGAAGGG
>JAEWSV010000112.1 GCA_023398155.1 Spirochaetota bacterium | reverse complement strand
CGGCAACTATTCCGATTACGAGAAGGTCCGCGCGGTGGAACTGGCGAGCCTGCTGGCCCGCTACGAAGCCCAAAAGGAAGAGATCGCGAAAACCGAGGACTTCATCCGGCGCTTCCGCTACCAGGCGTCCAAGGCCGCCATGGTCCAGGACCGCGTAAAGCGCCTGGAGAAGCTGGAACTCATCGAGATTCCCGAGAACCTCAAGAAGATACACTTCTCGTTCCCGCCGCCGCCCCATTCGGGCCGCATCGCGCTCACCCTGGAGGGCCTCGGTAAACGGTACGGAGAGCGCCGCGTCCTATCCGGCCTCGACCTCCTCGTGGAGGCGGGAGAGAAGCTCGTGGTGGTGGGCCGAAACGGCGCCGGCAAGACGACCCTGCTCCGCATCCTGGCCGCGGTGGATCCGGACTACGAGGGGAAGGTCATCCTCGGCTCGGGCATCTCCATCGGCTATTTCTCGCAGGACGTCGCGGAGACGATGAGCGGCGCCCAGTCCGTGATGGAAGCCCTGGAGGCCGACGCCCCCACCGACCTCATCCCGAAGCTGCGGGACCTCGCCGGCGCCTTCCTCTTCCGGGGCGACGACGTCCATAAGTCCGTCTCGGTGCTCTCGGGCGGGGAGAAGAGCCGGCTCGCCCTGCTCAAGCTCCTCCTCCACCCGGTCAACCTCCTCATCCTGGACGAGCCGACGAACCACCTGGACCTCCATTCCAAGGACGTGCTCCTGGACGCGCTTGTGGGCTATCCGGGCACGGTGATCTTCGTCTCCCACGACCGCGCCTTCATGGAAGCCTTGGCCACGAAGACCCTGGAGCTCTCCGCGGGCCGGCCGCGGATCTTCTACGGCGACTACGGCTACTACCTGGATCGCCTCGGCCGGGAAGCCGCGGGCGAGGTCGCTCCCGGCGGCGCGGCGGGGCAGGGGCCCGAGGCGCGCGCCGAGCGCGGCGCCGAGCCCGCCAAGGGCGGCCTTTCCGCCGCGGATTATCGGGAAGCGGAGAAGAAGCGGCTCGCGGCCGCGCGCAGGCTCGAACGGGAAGAGGCCGAGATCCTCGGCCGGATGGAAAGACTCGAGGCGGAGAAAGCCGCCTTGGAAGCGGAACTCGGGCGACCCGAGGTATATTCGGACGGAGCGAAAAGCAAGGCGGTGAAGGCTAAACTGGACGCCGCGGCGGCGGGCATAGAGAAGGCCGCGGCCGATTGGGAGCGCGTGGCGGCCGAACTGGAAGAATGCCGGCCGGACGCGTGATACGGAAAAGTAATGCGAGCTACAGAGGAGCGAAAAATGAAGATTCTCATCATCGGCGGCGCCGGATACATCGGCAGCCACGTCGCGCGCGAATTCCTGGACGCGGGCCACGCGGTCACCGTCTTCGACAATCTTTCGAGCGGGCTCGAGGGAAACCTCTTCCCCGAAGCCGCCTTCGTGAAGGGCGATATCCTCAATGCCGCGGACTTGGAGAAGGCCATGGCCGGCGGCTTCGACGCCCTCGTCCACTTGGCCGCCTTCAAGGCCGCCGGCGAGTCGATGCTGAAGCCGGAAAAGTATTCGGTCAACAACATCACGGGTACTATCAACATCCTCAACGCCGCGTGCGCGGCGGGCGTCAAGCGCGTGGTCTTTTCCTCCTCGGCCGCGACGTACGGGGAACCGAAATACCTGCCCATCGACGAGGACCATCCGACCGAGCCTGAGAACTACTACGGCTTCACGAAACTGGAGATAGAGCGCTTCCTCGGTTGGTACGACAAGCTCAAGGGCCTGCGCTTCGCCGCGCTCCGCTACTTCAACGCCGCCGGCTACGACGTCAAGGGCCGCATATCCGGCTTGGAACGCAATCCCGCCAACCTCCTCCCCGTGATCATGGAGGCCGCCTGCGGGATGCGGCAGGAAGTCCAGATCTTCGGCGACGACTACGAGACCGTGGACGGTACCGGCGTGCGCGACTACGTGCACGTGTCGGACCTTGCCGTCGGCCACGTCGCCGCCCTCGACTACCTCGTGAAGCAGGACAAGAGCCTCATCGTGAACCTCGGCAGCGAGGCTGGTTTCTCCGTTCTCCAGCTCGTGGAGTCGGCCCGGAGAATCACCGGCCGCCCCATCCCCGCCAAGATCGTCGGCCGCCGGCCCGGCGACCCCGCGAGCCTCACCGCCTCCTCCGCCCGCGCCCGCGACCTCCTCGGCTGGAAGGCCGCGTACTCGGACGTGGATACCCTGGTCCGCACGAGCTGGGAAGTCTACCGGAAGCACGCGGGCCTGTAAATTTTCATAGCCGCCCGCGGTCAAAACAGGTAAATTTCGCGCAAAGGACGCGAAGACGCGAAGGAAGACAAGGTTAAGAGGACGTGCCGTTGAACGCTCGCCGCATTCGTTTCGCGCTCTCCGCGGCTTCGCGTGAGGTAATCCTCATTCGCGTCCTTTGCGCCCTCCGCGCCTTTGCGCGAAACCACTCTTAGGAGTCATTCATGATCGACAAGATTTTTGCCCATATCGAAAAGAGCGTTCCCACGATAGTGGAGCTTGAGACCGAACTCACCAGGCACCCCGCCATGTCCCCCGATTCGGGCGGGGAAGGCGAGTGGGATAAGTGCGAAGCCCTGGAAGCGTGGCTCAGGAAGCGGGGCATCACGGAGCTCGAGCGCCACGACGCGAGCGACCCTCGCGCCAAGAACGGGAAGAGACCGAACCTCGTCGCCACCATCAAGGGCGCCTCCGACACCAAGCGGCTTTGGCT
>JAEWSV010000077.1 GCA_023398155.1 Spirochaetota bacterium | reverse complement strand
CACCTCGCGTACGTTCTCCGCGATCATCCGGATGCCGACGTTTATTTCTTCGATATTCGAGGTGACCTCGTGGGATAGGTGGCCGAGCTTGGCCATGGTCTCGCCGATATCGCGGGCGGTCTGTTCGATCTTCCCTGATTCGTCGGTGATCTGCCCCGAGGATCCGCGCATGTTCTCCATGGCGGCGAGGATCTGCTTGCTGCCCGCCTGCATCTCGTTCACGTTGCCGTATATCTCGGCGATGGAATCGGAGACCGAGCGGATCCGGTCGCTGATGGTGTTGAAGGTTCCTTTCGCGGTCTCCCGCGAAGCGCTCGCCTCCTCGATCTTGGTGACGATGGCGGTGATGGTCCTGGCGATCTCGTCTGAATTGAGGGCGCTGGCCGCCGCGAGCTTGCCGATCTCGTCGGCGACGACCGCGAAGCCCTTGCCGAATTCGCCGGCGTGGGCGGCCTCGATGGCGGCGTTCATGGCCAGGATGTTGGTCTGGCTCGCGATGCCCGCGATCACCTCGGCCATGCCCTGGATGGCGCTCACGCTCTCGGTGATCTCCGCTACCTTCTCGAAGGCGGACTCCAGGACGTCCTTGCTCTCCTCGGCCTCGTTCACCAAAGCCGCCGCCGCCTCGCGGTCCCGGTCGGTGATGCGGTCGATGCTCTCGATGGAGGCGAGCATCTCGGTGACCGCGGCGACGGTCTCGTTCACGTGCAGGTTTTGCGCGCCGAGGCGGTTATTGAAGCTCTCGATGGAGCGGACCGCGTCGACGGAGCCCTGCTCCGCGCTACCGATCATACCGTCCATCTTCAGCATACGGCTCCGTATCGACTCCGAATTCGCCTCGATCTGGACCGCGGCGTTGCCGGCCTCCGTGGCGGCCTTGAGCACTTGGTCGCGCAAGGCGTGGTTCTGGGCCGAAGCCGCCTGGATTTGGGCGATGGAAACGTTGAAGCTCTCCATGAGGCGGTCGATGTCGGTTGCGAGCTTACCGATCTCGTCCTTGCGTTTCATGGAGAGCCGGAGGGTCAGGTCGCCGGTGCTCATGAGCTCAACGGTTTCCCGGAGCGAAAGCACCGAGACCACGATACCGTGGGCGAGGAGGCTGGACATGATAGTCACCAGGATAAAGATCACGATGATGATCGCGGCGGTCATGAGCGAACTCCGCGCCTTGACTCTCCCGATCTCCTCGTCGACGAGCGCTTGCTTCTCCTTGATGATGTCTGAGGTGGTCAAGAGCACGTCGTTCCCCTTCCGCAGTTCGCGGAAGAGGACGCTCACGTGGAATTGGGCCGCGTTCCGCGCCATTTCGTCGTAACTCTGGTCGTAGCTCCGCGTGATGATGGTCTGAACCGCGACTTCTTGCTGCATCAGGTCCAGTCTCTGAAAGTCATTGATGAGGTCTTCGGTACCTTTGGTGATCTTCTTGAAGGAGTCTTGGGTCATGTCTTCCAGCTTGCCGACGGCTTCCACCGCCTCTTTCATGGCCGCGTTGATCGTCGGCAGTGCCTTGAGCGCGCGCACGCGGTCGATGGCGGCCGCGTAGTTCTCCGTAGCCTTCCTGAACGCCTCCAGTTGGCTGATCACCGGCATGACGGCGAGTTTACTCGCCTCGCCCTGCAGGATTTCCGCGGCCATGGCGACTTCCCGGAAGGCTCCGTTCTCCTCCTGGAGCACCTCGATGGGCCGAGCGGCGACTATATAGAGGATGATGGCCAGTGCCATCATGAATTGGGAGCCCAGGGTCAAGAGGATCAATTTCATTCGTATCTTCATCGCGGATTCCTCATACCATGAAGTATCACCCGATCGGGGCCGGGAACGCAAAGGGAATCGATAGCAAAATTCTTATATTTATTTTTCCGCGGTGATCCCGTTCGTGCGGCGTTCCCCGCCCGCGCGGCGTTCCCCGCCCGCGCGGAGTTCCCCGCCCGCGCGCCGGAGCGCCGCCGGCTCAGGGGAGGGAGAACGCGATTCCCGCCTCGCGATACCGGGCGAGGCACCGAAAGAACAGGTCGTGGGAATACTGGTGGTCATGGATGAGGATGACGTCGTCGTCGGCGGGATGCCCGCCTCCGATGCGGGAGAGGATGGTCTCCGGCCGATCGAGCCCGTCCGGCGCTTCGGCTTTGCCCAGCCAATATTCCATCTGGTCGAAGTCGCAGAGGCTGTCCCTCCGCTCCGCATCCTGACGCGCCGCATCTTGACGCGCCGCGTCTTGACGCGCCGAATCCAGGGCTTCATACCCCCACTCCGCGAGTAGGCGTTGGAACGCGGCTCCTCCGCCGTTCGCGTCTCCCCGATCGAAGTAGGGGAAGCGGAAGTACTTCCGCTCCCACCGCACGCCGGCGCGTTCGTACAGGGAAGCCAGGAGGCGGTCCGTCCGCTCGATCTCGTACCGCGCCCCCGCCTCGTCCAGATCGGAGAAACGGGGGTGCGTCCAGGAATGGTTGCCGAGGGGATACCCTGCGTCCAGGGCCTCCACGAGGAGGTCTTCGGCGCCCGCCGCCAGTTCGCCCCAGACGAAGAAGACCGCGGGGATCTTCTCCTTCCGGAGCCAGGCGAGTTTCTCCGCGAACCGGGTGGAAGGCGCGTCGTCGACGGTCAGGACCGCCATCGATCTTCAGCCCTTCACCGCGCCGCCCGTGAGTCCCGCCACGATGTACCGCTGGGCGCTCATGAACAGGATGACCGCGGGCACCATGGCCAGGGTGAGGTACGAGAGGATCATGTTCCAGTCGGAAGCGTGCTGTCCTTGGAATTCCATCACGCCCAGGGGCAGAGTGAATTTGAGCGCGGTATTGAAGACCAGGAGGGGCAGGAAGAACTGGTTCCAGCTATACACGAGCGCCAGGACCGCCGTGGTGGCGAGGATGGGCGTGGAAAGGGGAATCACCATGTTGATCAGAAAACCCAGCGGGCCGTATCCGTCTATCGCGCAGGCGTCTTCCAGGTCCTTGGGGATACCGAGGAAGAAGCCACGGAGCAATAGGACGGTCATGGGGATCTGGAACGCGACCTGGGGCAGGATGACTCCGAAGTAGGAATCCAGGAGACCCAACGTCCGGATCTGCAGGTAGAGCGGAAGGATGGCCACGGCGAGGGGGAACAGCAAACCCAGCATGAAGTAGTTGCGGATCAGGTCGCGTCCCCGAAAGGCGATCCGGGCCAAGGCGAAGGCAGCCATGACGCAGACGGCGAGGGTGACTGCGACGGTGAAGCCGGAGATGATGAGGGAGTTGCCGAGGGCTCGCCAGAAGGAGCCGACTGTACCGGTCAAGAGGCCCGTATAGTGCGCGGTCAACACCGGATCGGGCAGACCGAGGGGAGCGGTCATGAGCTGGCCCATGTCCTTCATACCGCCGACCACCGCGAGGTAGAGGGGCACGAGCACTACGAGGCTCAGGACTACGCAGAAGGTATATTGGATGACGCGCGCGAGAAATCGCTGCTTGGAATGCGAACGTATCATACTGTTACCTCGTCTCGGTACGGGTGATTTGCCGGTTGTAGATCACGCTGAACGTGAGGCAGATCAGGAAGATTGTTACGGCGACCGCGCTGCCGCCGCCGATGTTAAAGCGCTGGATACCGAATTTATACAGGTACGTGACCATGGTTTCGGCCGAATTGACGGGATCTCCCTTACCCATGGCCCAGATCACGTCGAAGATCTGGAAGGATCCGACGACGGAGAAGAAGACGGAAATCAGGATGGTGGGCTTGAGGAGAGGCAGGACTATGCGCCGAGTGGTTTGCGCTTCGGTCGCGCCGTCGATCTTAGCCGCTTCCCTGATATCTTCGGGGATGTCTTGGAGGCCGGCGATGAGGATAGACATATGGAAGCCGAAATATTTCCAGATGATGACCACCATGATGGCGCCGAGGACGGTGGAGGGGGTGCCGAGCAGCGTGGGGGGTTCTACGCCGGGCGCGATGAACGCGTAAATCGCTTTCACCAATCCGTACTGCGGATGGTAGATGAATTGCCAGAGGACGCCCGAGATGATTTCTGAAATAACATAGGGTAGGAAGAAGAAGGTCCTGAATAGGACGGCGAGCTTGAATTTGCCGCTGCCGATTATGAGCGCGGCGCTGAGCGCCAGGGGAATCTCGACGACGAGCGAGACGACCACGACGATGGCGTTGTTGGTGAGCGCTTTGTGGAAGATAGGGTTTTTGAGGAGAAGTTGGAAGTTACGGAGGCCGCGGAACTCCTGCAGCGGTCCGAGCCCGTTCCATTTATACAGGCTGAAGATGGCGGCCTGAAAGACGGGCACTATGACGAAAACGGTGAAAAGGACCAGGGCCGGTCCCAAGAGAAGCGCCAAAAGAAGAAAGCGACTCGGTTTCTTGGTCATTGTCATTCCCGTGAGTAAAGGATAAACCGCCGTCCGCGCTCGTGGAGCGCGGGCGGCGATCCGTCCCGGGAATTTTTACCGAGACGGACGTTTTAGGTATTATTGCTCAGAATCGAAGACGGCCTGGATGGCCGCGCAGGCCTGGGCCGGGGTCTGGGTCCCGGCGAGGATGGTCTGGACGTTGTCGTTGACCGCGCCGCCGACCGCCGGCGAGAGGAACTGGTCCAGGTAGAGCTGGAAGAACGTGGTCTTGTCGACGATGCCCTTCACCATCTTGGCGTTGACGTCCTTGATGCCGGTCTCGGCGCCCTTGACCGTCGGGATGATGCCGGCGATGGAGGCGTAGGTGGCGTTGTTCTCGCGGTTGTCCAAGAACTTGAGGAAGTCAACGGCCGCGTCGCTCGCGTTCTTGCCGACCGCCATGCCGTTGCCGCCGCCGATCACGTCGGTGACCTTGCCTTTGCCGCCCTTGACGGCGGGGAAGGGAGCCGCGGCCAGGGAGGCGCCGATGCCCTTCTTGCTGACGGAGCTGTCCGCCTGGACGTTCGGAGCCCACTGGCCCATGAGTTCCATGGCCGCGACGCCGTTGCCGACGAGGGCGCCTTCGTCCGGATAGGTAGCGCCGAGGAAGCCGTCCTGGAAGGCCTTCATCTTGACGAGTTCCACGAGCATTTCGCCGGCCTTGATGAAGGCGGGGTCGTTGAAGCCCTTGCCCTTGCCGGAGGTGGCGTTCTGGATAGCTTGCTGGCCGCCGACGCGGAGGGCGAGGTAGGACCACATGTGCATGGCCGGCCACTTATCGCCGCCGCCGAGGGCGATCGGGGTGATGCCGGCTGCGCGGAGCTTCTTCACGAGGACGATGAACTCGTCCCAGTCGGCGGGGAAGGTCTTGTAACCGACCTTGGCCAGGAGGTCCTTGTTGTACCAGAAGGTGATGGCGCCCATGTCGTGGGGCACGCCGTACTGCTTGCCGTTATAGGCGTACACTTCCCAGACTCCGGGGGCCATGGACTTGCCGAATTCGGTGCCCTTGGTGAACTTGCTGATATCGCGCAGCAGGCCGGCCTTGGCGTATTCGGCCATGACGCCGCCGCCCCAGCTGTGGAAGATGTCGGGCGGATTGCCGGACTGCATCAGCGTGGCGACCTTGCTCTTGAAGGCTTCGTTCTCCAGGACGGTGACCTCGATGGTGACCTTCGGATTCGCCTTCATGTACGCGTCGACGACGCCCTGGTAGAAGCCCATGTCCGTCGCCGCGGTGCCGATATGCCAGAACGTGACTTTCTGGGCCATCACGTTAAAGGGGACGACCAGGGTGAGTACCAAAAGCAGAGCGAATACCATTTTTCTAAAACTCATTCGAACCTCCTCGGGGTATTTCCTGAGGGCGACGCCCTCATAGTCCCATGGTGGAGCAGTTGCGCAATTCTGGGTATCCGATCTTCTTCCGTATCTGGTATAGGACTAATTCCCTATGAGCGGAATTGCGGATACGCCCGTTCGGTACTATCCTCCGGGAGGGTATGGAACATCTCTCCTTTTTATACTACGCCCTCGCGTACTCCGTCAGCCTTCCGGCTCTCTTTCTCGTGGCCCTGGCGTATCTCAGGACCGGCGAGCGCTCCCTCCGGAGTTACGTTCTCTTTCTCGCTTCCATCTCGTTCCAGCTCCTCTGCGTGGCGCTCCTCCGGTATCTGGATGCGGCGCGCATCGGGAGCCGGGCCGGGGCCGTGTCCCGACACCTCTACTTCTTCGCGGAGAGCGCCCTGGTCCTGGCCGTTCCGCCCGTGTGCCATACCCTGCGCGCCGTCTCGAAGGCCGCGGCATGGAATCGGGCCTTCGGCGCGTGTTACCTCATCTGTCTCGCCCTAATCGCCTCGCCGTTCTTCGTGCGGTACGCGCCGGACGGCGCGGCCATCTACCCGCGGGCAGGATTCTTCATCTCCGAATCCACGGTGAAGTCCCACGTGAAAAGCGTCTACCGCAAAATCTCCGTCGGTAGCCGCGTCCAGCTCATGAACGCGCTCCGCACGGGCGACTGATCCTTCCGGCCTCCTCCGTTCGGGTGATTTTCGTTCCTACCGCAAGAATCCTCCCTTCGGGCGGCCGCTATTTGCGCGACGGCGTCCTGCATAGCCGGGATAGCCTGGGCGTCGGGAGCGGTCGAGCATGATCGAGGAGCTCCGCGACCGACGGCCATCAAGGAGGATGGCCCGGTCGCCCTATACGGCGTACGGATCATCGACGGGACGGGCGGGGCCCTTCGTCGGCTTTCCCTCTGCCGGGCTCGCTATGATGCGGGAAGCCGGTATGACGCCGACGGGGATCATCGTCCTCGACGCCGACCCCTCGCGGATTCCGACGCCTTCTCCCGGATACGGATGGTCATCCACGACGGGACGATCATCCGCGACGAAGGGACTACGCTTCCTTGATCGAAGCCGCGTAGAGGGCGGCGACGGCGACGCAGAGGGCGACGATGACGCAGAAGACCGCGGTTTCCGCGGGGCTTCCGGGGATGCCCGCGGCTGCCATCCG
>JAEWSV010000371.1 GCA_023398155.1 Spirochaetota bacterium | reverse complement strand
CTCTGGAATCCGGCTTCGCCGCGTTGGTCGGGACGGAGGCCGCTGCGGAGTCCGAAGCTTCCCGCGCTGCCGGTTAGGCTCCGCGCCGCCGGCTAGGCCCCGCGCCGCCGGCTAGGCCCCGCGCCGCGGCTTAGCCGCCGAGCGGGCCGAACTTGCCTCCGTATCCCGGTCGCCGTATACTCACGGTTTCCGGAGGTCCACCGTGTCCATGCCGCCCTTCGTCCCAGCGCCCCGTTCCTATTCAGCGACGGGTCCGTCTTTCCGCGCCGCCGTCCTCGTCCTCTCCGCCGACGCGGCGTACGTGAGCCAACTCCGCGCCCTCCGCGACGAGATCGCCCTCGTCTTCGGGGAACGGGTCCTCGCGCCCCGCGCTTCCGAGGACGACTTCGCCTGGTCCGAGCGCTACGAGGCTGAGGGATCCGCTCTGTGGGGCGGCAACTTCAAGCGCGAGGCCGCGCCCACCGTACCGCTACGCCTCCGCCATGACGCCTCGCTCGCCTCCGCCGACGGAGGCTCCTACGCCATCGATTGCGCTTCCGGCGGCATCCTTCTCCGCGCCGCTACGGCGGAACTCGCGGCCGCCGCCTGCGCCACGCTGGTCCAGCTCCTCCACTTCGCCTGGGACGGCTGGCGCTTCAGCCTCGCCGCCTGCAAGATCGAAGACTCCCCCGTCTTCTCCTGGCGCGGCCTCATGATAGACTCCGCGCGGCATTTCGTTCCCCTAGACGCCATGAAGCGCCTCGTGCGCCTCGCCTGGCTGTACAAGATCGACCGGCTCCACTGGCACCTCTCGGACGACCAGGGCTGGCGGGTGGAACTTCTCAATACGCCGCTCGCGACCGGCGCGGGTTCCACGCGGAGCGGCGGCGACCCGAACCGGAACGGCTTCTATACCCAGGAGGAGATCCGTTCCCTCGTCGCCTTCGCTCAAGACCGCGGCATCACCGTGGTGCCGGAACTGGATCTTCCCGGCCACGTCCAGGCCGTGCTCGCGGGCGATCCGGACCTCGGTTGTACTCCCGGTCCCCACGCGGTGCGCACGGTCTGGGGCATTTCAGAGGACGTCCTCTGCATGGGGAATCCCCGGTCGCTCCAATTCGCGCTCGCGGCCTGGGACGAAGTCTGCGAACTTTTCCCCGGCCCCTACGTCCACATCGGCGGCGACGAGTGCCCGACCGTACGCTGGGAGCGCTGTCCCCGCTGCGCAGCGCGGAAAAAAGAACTCGGCCTGGCCGAGTGGGTGGACCTCCACGGCCGCTTCGTCGCCGACGTGGCTTCTTACCTGGAGTCCAAGGGCAAGACCGTCTTCGGCTGGGACGAAGTGCTGGATTCGAAGGTGAGGAACGGCGCCAACGTCGTCCACTGGCGGGCCTTCCACCCAGAGCGCGGCGCGCAGGCGCTCGCGGCCGGCAAAGACCTCATCCGATCCCCTTCCTTTCCCTACTATCTGGATTTCGTGCAGGCCGAGGACCGGTCTTCCACTCCCGGCCTCGCGCACAATACGCCGTTAGCCGCGACGCTCCGCCGGGTTTACGAGGCGGATCCTTTCGAGGGATTGCCGGCGGACGCCGCGGCTGGCGGCGCCTCGGTCGGCGGCTCGGCCGGGGGAGCCGCGGCCGGCGCCCCGGGCGGGAGCGGGAGGTACCTCGGCGTGCAGGCGAACGCCTGGAGCGAATACCTCTGCGACCCGCGCCGTATCGACTACATGCTTTTTCCGCGCCTCCTCGCGGTGGCCGAGACGGCTTGGCTCGGCGCCGATCGGCCGGGGTGGGACGACTTTGTCGCCCGCCTTGGGGACGGCACCCGCGGCGGCCAACGCCGCGTCCTGGACCGGCTCGCGGTCAATTACTGCCCGATAGAGTTCGAGGCGTAACCGCCGACGCAGCAGCCGGCGCGCAGGCGCCTGCTGCTGCGTCGGGTTTGATACGATCAAAAAGGCATGAAATATGTCTTGACATATGTCAAAACCGGATGCACACTTCCTTTGCAAGCCGAAAAGGCTTCGGAGAAACAAGGAGGTACGCATGAAAGGTTCTCGGTGGGTCGTCATTTTCGCCCTCATCGCGGTAATCGCGATGCCGTCGTTCGGCCAGGTCCAGAACAAGTCGTTCAAGGGTTCGCCGCAGGATACCTACTACATGGTAACCTTCGTCAGCGGCGTCGAGTACTGGGTCGCCGCATTCGAGGGCTTCAAGGACTGCGCGAAGCAGCTCGGCGTCAAGGCGATGTATTCCGGCACGCCGGAGTACGACCTCAACAAGCAGATGACGGTATTCGATCAGGTCGTGTCGAAGAGACCCGCCGGCATCGCGCTCAGCCCCATCGACCAAGCCGGTTGCGCCGAGGGCGTCAAAGCCGCCATGGCCAAGGGTATCCCGGTGGTGACCTTCGCTTCCGATACCGACGCGCCGAAGGTTGCGTTCGTTACCTCGGACAACATGAAGGAAGGCCAAGCCGCGGCGCGCGCCATCGGCAAAGAGCTCGGCGGCAAGGGCAAGGTCATGGTCACGCGCAATAGCCAGTCCAATCACCAGCGTCGCGTCGACTTCTTCGTCGAAACCATCAAGAACGAGTTCCCCGGCATCCAGGTCGTCGCCGATATCCTCACCCAGCAGGATACCAACAAAGCGTATACGAGCGTCCTCACCGTCCTGCAGAAGCACCCCGACCTCGGCGCGGTGTTCTGCCCCGAAGGCCCGTCCGGCCGCGGCGCAGCCCAGGCTGCGGTGGAGAAGGGCGGAAAGGTGAAGGTCCTCTGCTGCGACATGGACGCGGCCATCCTGGACATGCTGGAGAAAGGCCAGCTCTACGGTTCCATCCAGCCGAACGCTTACGTCCAGGGCTATATGTGCATGCTCAACCTGTTCCTCGCCCACGACAAGATGCTCGATCCGCTCAACGCGTCGACTGTCACGCCCGGAGCGTTCGTGATCAACCTGCCGGTGGTGGACAACGGCCTCGACATTATCGGGAAGGACACCGCTAAATACTTCTATACTGACAAGTGGCTCCAGAAGCGCGGAGCCAAGGCCTTCAAGCCCTGGTAGTAAACCGAAACGACCGAGCGGCGGAGGCCGTCCCGTTTGGGGGGCCTTCGCCGCGGCACGGCGAAATCATGCGGAGGAGTGCGTGATGGACACGATCCTGGAAGTACGCCGCATACGGAAGCGATTCCTGGCTACGCAGGCCCTCGACGACGTGAGCCTGTCGTTCAGGCAGGGAACCGTGCACGCTATCGTGGGCGAGAACGGGGCGGGAAAATCCACGCTCATGAACCTCGTCGGAGGCGTGCACCAGCCGGATCAAGGCGAAATCCTCTTAGAAGGCTCTCCGGTCGTTTTCAAGTCTCCCCATGACGCGATGTCGCGGGGCATCGGCTTCGTTCACCAAGAGATCGCCCTCTGCCAGCATATCAGCGTCGCCGAGAACGTCTTCATGGCGCAACTCGGGGACGCCCGGCGCGGGATCATAGATTTTGGCTCCCTCCATGCCAAGGCCGCTTCGCTCCTGGAACAGTTCGAGACGCAGGTGGATCCCCACGATCGGGTCGGAGACTTGTCCGTCTCTCAGCAGCAGGTCGTGGAGATCGTCAAGGCGCTCTCGATGAACTGCAAGGTCATCATATTCGACGAACCGACGGCTTCGCTCACCGAGCAGGAGACCGAGCGCCTTTTCTCCATCATAGTGAACCTGAAGGCCCGCGGGCTCTGCGTCCTCTACATCAGCCATCGGCTTTCCGAGATTTTCCGCATCTGCGACGAAGTGTCGGTACTCCGCGACGGCCGGCTCGTGCGCACGGTCCCGGTCTCCTCAATCGACCAGGCCGCGCTCATGAGTTCCATGGTCGGACGGGACCTCGCCGACATCTATCCGCCGAAAGCGCGGCCGGAGGCCATAGGCGAAAACCTGCTCGAGGTGGAGGGCCTCGCCGCCGACCGGATGTTCTCCGGGATCGAGTTCGTCCTCCGCCGCGGGGAGATCCTCGGTTTCGCGGGGCTCGTCGGCTCGGGCCGTACCGAAGTGGCCCGGACCATCTGCGGCCTCTACCGCCGATCCGCCGGGACGGTCAAGCTCCTCGGCGAAAGCATCCACGCGACCTCCTACCGCGAGGCCATCGATCGCGGCCTCGTCTACCTGACCGAAGACCGCAAGACCGAAGGCCTCTTCCTTGAAAGGAGCATCGCTTCGAACATCTCGGTCATGGGCCTGTCCGCGGTCTCTCCCGGCGGCCTCGTCGACGCGAAGGCCGAAGGCCGCCTCGCCGAGCGATTCATCGCGAGCATGGCGATCAAGGCCGCGGGACCTTCCGCCAAGGCGCGCTCGCTATCGGGCGGCAACCAACAAAAGGTGCTCATATCCAAACTCCTGTCGGTATCGCCCAAGGTCGTCTTCATGGACGAGCCGACGAGGGGTATCGACGTCGGCGCCAAGACGCACATATACGCGACGCTCCGGCGCCTCGCGGAAGAGGGCGTCGGAGTCGTCGTGATCTCTTCCGAACTGCCGGAGATCATCGGGCTCTGCGACCGCGTCGTCGTCATGAACGAAGGACGTATATGCGGCCTGCTGGAGGGCGAGGCCATCTGCGAACACGAAATCATCTCAAAGGCCTGCCTCGAGGCTAAGAGCGTGGAGGATCGATAATGGGAGACGGCAAAACGATAGCCGCGGCGAAGAAGAACGGTGGGGCGGGATTGCGCTCGATCATGGGATTCCGGGAGGGCACGACCATCCTCCTCATCCTCGCGATCGCCGGCATCATGTCCGTCGCGTCCCCGTATTTTTTGACGCGCGAAAATTTGACGACGACGATCCAGAGCTTTTCTATCGACGGTTTCGTCGTCATCGCCATGACGTTGGTGCTCATCAGCGGCGGGATCGACCTTTCGGTCGCCTCCCTCATGGCGCTTACCGGCGTCCTCGTAGGCGTCCTGTTCAAAAGCGGCATGAACGTGTGGGCCGCGTCCGCCGTCGGCCTCACGCTCGGCGTGGTCGTCGGCCTCGTGAACGGCTTCTTCATCACCAGGCTCGGCCTGTCGGCCTTCATCACCACCCTGGCGTTGAGTTCGATAGTGCGCGGCGCGGCCTACGTGATATCCGGCGGACAGCCCATCCCCCTTTCCAACCTGCCCGACCCCTTCAAGTTCCTCGGGCGCGGCACCATCGGGGAGGCGGGAATCCCCTTCACGATCCTGCTATTCGTCGTAGTGATCATCGCGTTCGATTTCCTCTGCCGCCGTTCCGCCGTCATGAGGAAGGTCTATTACGTAGGGTCGAACGAAAAGGCGGCGCGGTTCTCGGGAATCGACATCGCCTCCGTACGGCTCGGCGTATACGTCCTTTCCGGTTTCCTATCCGCCCTCGCGGGCATCCTGACGATCGCCCGGTTCAATTCGGCGACGGCGTATTACGGCGTCGGCGTGGACATGCGGGCCATCTCCGCCTGCGTCATCGGCGGCGCGAGCCTCACCGGCGGAGAAGGCACTATCCTCGGTTCCATCCTCGGCATCACCTTGATGTCGATCATCTCGTCCTGCCTCATCCTCCTGGACGTATCGCCCTACTGGCAGGATCTCATCATGGGCCTCATACTTCTCACCGCGGTTTCGCTCGATTTCATCTCGCATCGCGAGAAGGCCAAATAAGGAAAGAGGAATCGTAAATGGATCTAGGACTGAAAGGAAAGAACGCCATCGTGACCGGCGGCGCCGGCGGGGTGGGCGAGGCGATATGCGCGCTGCTCGCCGCGGAAGGCGCCAACGTGATCGTGTCCGATATCGACCTGGCCAGGGCCCAGGAAGTCGCGTCCCGCTGCGCAGCAGCAGGCGTGCGCGTAGAGGCGATCAGGACGGACCTGTCCTCTCCGGAGGACTGCTCGGACCTCATCGACTCCACCGAGGAGCTGTTCGGATCGGCGGACATCCTCATCAACAACGCGGGGCTCTGGCCGACGAACTTCGTGGCCGACATCCCGCTCGCGGAATGGCGGCGGACCGTGGACGTCAACCTCACCGCGGTGTTCCTGACGAGCCAGCGCTTCGTGCAGCGCGCCCTCGCCGCGGGCAGGAAGGGCAAGATCCTCAACGTCACCTCGCAGGCGGCCTTCAACGGCTCCACCACCGGGCACGCCCATTACGCGGCGGCGAAATCGGGGGTGGTGACGTTCACCATTTCCCTATCCCGCGAGGTGGCGCCGAAGGGCATCAACGTCAACGCGCTCGCGCTCGGCATGGTCGAGACTCCGATGGCCTCGGAGGCGCTCAAGGCGGACCGCTCGTATTACGAGAAGCGCATACAGATCGGGAGGATCGCGCAGCCCGTGGAGGTGGCCCGCTTCGCGGTCTTCCTCGTTTCGGCGGCCGCCGATTACTTCACCGGCGCGACTTACGACGCGACCGGCGGCATGCTGGCCAGGTAGGAGGAGCCCAATGAGACTCGTAGGCGTCGGGGATCTCTTCATCCCCCGGAAGTACATCGAAGACGGCTTCGCCCCTCTTACCCAAGACGGCGTGGAGGTGCGGACCGTGGACTGGGAACTATCCGGTTTCCAGGAACTCCAAGAGATCAACCTGAAGGTGGAGAAGGGCGGAGCCGCCGCCCACGAGCCGCCGGAAAAAATCCGATCCGCGGCGCGGAACGCTGATATCCTCATTACCCAGTTCTGCACGGTCACCGAGTCCCTCCTCGACGAGGCTCCGAACCTCAAGGCCATCGGCGTCCTCCGCGCGGGGACGGAGAACGTGGACGTGGCCGCCGCGACGAGGAAAGGCATCGTCGTGCTCAATACCCCGGGCCGAAACGCCGACTCCGTCGCCGATTTCACGGTGGGCATGCTCCTCGCGGAGGCGCGGAACATATGCCGCGGACACCGCGGGCTCAAGGAAGGGAAATGGATCAGGGAATACCCCAATTCGGGGATGATCCCGGATCTTCCCGGTAAGACCGCCGGCATCGTCGGCTTCGGGGAGATCGGCCGGAAGGTAGCCAAGCGGCTCGCCGGTTTCGACCTCCGCATCCTCGTCTACGATCCCTTCGTGAAGGAAGCCCCCGAAGGCGTTACGCTCGTCGATCTTCCCACGCTGATGGCCGAGTCCGATTTCGTGAGCGTCCACGCCCGGCTCACCGAAGAGACTCGGGGCCTCATCGGCGCCGATCTCCTTTCGCGCATGAAGAGGACGGCCTACCTCATCAACACGTCCCGCTCTCCCCTCGTGGACGAGCGTGCCCTGTACGAAGCCCTCGCCGGCCGCCGGATCGCCGGAGCCGCGCTGGACGTCTTCGATACCGAACCGCCGGGTCCCGAGTATCCCCTCGTGGCCTTGGACAACGTGACCGTTACGCCGCACATGGCGGGCGGCTCGAACGACGCCTTCTTCAATTGCCCCAAGCTCCTCGCAGCCGAGTTCCGCAAGCTCCTGACCGGCGGGGATCCGCGCTCGGTGGTGAACCGTCAGGTGCTCGAAGGCGCGCGCGAGCGCCTCGCCCGCTAACGAGTTCCGGATGGCCGGGAAGCTGTACCTGTCCATAGATTGCGGCCTGACCGCCACGAAGGCCGCGGTGTTCGATGACGCGGGGAACGAGCTCTCGTGCGCGTCGCGCGACACCGAGGTCCGCAGCGCGGGCGACGCGAGCGAAATCGACATGGACCTCCAGTGGAACCGCGCGGCGGCCGCCGTACGGGAAGCCGTTTCCCGAGCCGGCGCGTCGGGACGGGAGATAGCCTGCGTCGCGGTATCGGGGCATGGGGGCGGACTGTATCCGATCACCGAGGCGGGAGAGCCGCTGCGCGCCGCGCTCACCTCGATGGACGGTCGCGCCTCTGCCATAGTCGCGCAGGCCGAGCGGGAAGGATTCCCGACGGTTCCGACGACGCGGCACCGACCCTGGGCGGGTCAAATGCTGCCGCAGCTCCGTTGGCTCAAGGAAACGGCGATGGGCGACTTCGAGCGCTCCCGATGGTTCCTGGGGGCGAAGGACTGGATCCGCTATCGCCTGTCGGGGTCGGCGGGAACTGACCGGACCGACGCGAGCAACAACGGCCTCGTGGACATCAAGGCCGAGGCCTACGATGCGGGTCTCCTCGC
>JAEWSV010000056.1 GCA_023398155.1 Spirochaetota bacterium | reverse complement strand
CTCCTTGGCGATGCAGGGGCACTGCTTGGCCGGGGCGGTGAACCGGGCGTTCGGGTGAGCGCCGAGGATCTTGTTGCCTTCGGCGTCCTTGCTGCCCTCGACCCACTCCTTGCCCTTCCAGTCGATGTTCTTTCCGGCGGGGGCGGGGTAGCCGATCTGCTCCCACCAGATGTCCTTGTCCTCGGTCACCACGACGTTCGTGAAGATGGTGTTCTTCTCGGCGGCGTGCATGGCGTTGGGGTTGGAATCCATGGAGGTTCCCGGGGCCACGCCGAAGAAGCCGGCTTCCGGGTTGATGGCGTAGAGCCTGCCGTCCTTGCCGAACTTCATCCAGGCGATGTCGTCGCCGATGGTCTCCACCTTCCAACCGGGGATGGTCGGGACGAGCATGGCGAGGTTGGTCTTGCCGCAGGCCGAGGGGAAGGCGGCCGCGACGAACTTGGACTCGCCTTTCGGATTGGTGATCTTGAGGATGAGCATGTGCTCGGCGAGCCAGCCCTCATCGCGGGCGGCGACGGAGGCGATGCGGAGCGCGAGGCATTTCTTACCGAGGAGGGCGTTGCCGCCGTAGCCCGAACCGAATGACCAGATCTCGCGGGTCTCGGGGAAGTGGGAAATGTACTTCTTGTCCAGGGGGGCGCAAGGCCACTTGCCGCCGTCCGTCTCGCCCTTGGCGAGGGGCTTGCCGACGGAATGGAGACAGGGAATGTACTCGCCTTTCTCTCCGAGCACTTCAAGTACCTTGGAGCCGACGCGGGTCATGATGTGCATGTTCGCGACGACGTATTCGGAGTCGGTGATCTCCACGCCGATCTTGGCGATGTCGGAACCGACGGGGCCCATGGAGAAGGGGATCACGTACATCGTGCGGCCCGCCATGCAGCCCTTGTACAGGTCGGTCATCGTCGCCTTGAGGCCGACGGGGTCGATCCAGTTGTTTGTCGGGCCGGCTGCCTCCTGGGTCTTGGAGGCGATATAGGTCCGGTTCTCGACGCGCGCGACATCCGTGGGGTCCGAGCGGAAGTGGACGCTGCCGGGGCGCTTCTTGGGATTGAGCGGCTCGGCCAGCCCACTGTCGACCATAGTCTTGATCATGGCGTCGTATTCGGCTTGGGAACCGTCACAGACGACGACGTTGTCGGGAGTCATGAGGGCGACGGCATCCTCGACCCACTTCTTGAGGCCGGCATGCTTGAGCGCGTTAACGTTCATAGGAGCTCCTTGCGTGAGATATTGGGGCTACCTTTAGGGAGGCTTACCGATAAAAACCTACCGTTTTTATCGCGTTTGTTCAAGAAGGCTGGAAGATAGTTGAAAAGGGTGGAAAGCGGAGCAGTGGATGGGGCCCGTTTGCATCATGAGGCCGGACGGCCTAACCTGGTAAGTAACCGCGACGGCGGCCGGAGGGACGGGGATGAACGAGACTCCGCGCGACCGATTAAGGACGCTCTCTTCTTTCGTATACGGAGAGACGTCGGGCCGGGACTTTTTCAGCCGGCTTCTCGAGCTCGCCGATCGCGAGCGTTCAGGAGCGGGACGGCGCCGGCCGCGAAGCCGTTCGCGGCTCCGTACTGCGGCTGCCGAAGGTCTCGGTTTTTCAGAGCGCGATTGCGTCCTCATCGCCTACGGCGACTCGGTCCTCCCGAGCGGCGAAGCCGAACGCGCGGGTAAGCCGCCGCTCAGGACGTTGCGCGAGTTCCTCGCGCGTCGGGCCGCGGACCTCTTCTCGTACGTCCACGTGCTCCCCTTTTTCCCGTATTCTTCGGACGACGGTTTCTCCGTGATCGATTACCGTACCGTGGATCCGGCTCTCGGCGCATGGGAGGATATCCGTGCCATGGCCGAGGAATTCGACGTGGTATTCGATGTCGTGCTGAACCACAACAGCGCGCGGAGCGCGACGTTCGCGGCATTTCTGGCCGGAACCGAGCCCTACTCCTCATGGTATTTGACCCGCCCGCCGGACTACGACTCCTCGTCGGTGGTGCGGCCTCGGACGCATCCCTTGTTGTCGGAATTCTCCCGCCAAGACGGGAGTTCTTGTTACGTCTGGACCACGTTCAGCGCGGACCAAGTGGACTTCGATTTCGCGAATCCCGCGGTGCTCCTGGAATTCCTTTCCGTCATCGCTTTTTACGTCCGTAACGGCGCGGGAATGCTCAGGCTGGACGCCATCGCCTACCTCTGGAAGGAGGACGGCACTCCGTGTCTCCATCATCCTAAGACTCACGCCGTGGTAAAGCTGATCCGCGCCTTCCTGGAATACCTCGGGGAGGACGTGAAGGTGCTTACGGAGACGAACGTACCGCACGCGGACAACGTCTCGTACTTCGGCGCGGGGGACGAGGCCCACCTGGTCTACAACTTCGCCCTACCGCCGCTCGTACTCCACGCCGCGGTCTCGGAGGACGCCCGTCCGCTCAAGCGTTGGGCGGAGAGCCTTGAGGCTCCGCCTCCGGGCTGCTGCTTCCTTAACTTCCTCGGGAGCCACGACGGCATCGGACTGACGCCCGCGGCTCCGCTCGTCGATGAGTCCGATTTCGCGGCGACCATCCGGAAAGTCGTCGAGAAGGGCGGAAGGGTTTCCTATAAGGCCGGGCCGGCCGGGAACGTCCCGTACGAGCTCAACGCGACGTATCTTTCCGCCGTGGCGCGCCTGGATGCCTCGCCCGGTACGAACGCCCGTATTTTCTTGGCGGCCCACGCGGTGATGCTTTCGCTCTCGGGCATACCGGCCCTCTACTTCCACAGCTGGGTCGGCTCGACTAACTGGTCGGAGGGAGTGGCGCTGCGCGGCTACAATCGAGCCATCAACCGGAAAAAACTGCCCTTGGATGACCTGGAATCGGAATTGAGCGTAGAGGGCTCCCTGCGGAAGACCGTCTTCGACGGCCTGGAGCGCCTCATCCGCTTCCGCTCAGCGCGGCCGGCCTTCCACCCGGCGGTGAGCCAGTCCGTGCTTCCTACGGAGGACCCCGTCTTCGCCCTACTCCGCGGTCCCGACGCGGCGGGCCGGTACGTCCTCTGCGCCTCCAATTTCAGCGGAGAAGGAAAGTCGCTTCGCTACGGATTTTCGCTTTGCTCGGGGGAGCTGACGCTTTCTCCCTTCGGCACGCGCTGGTTGGAGTTCGATGGCGACCGGGTGGTCTCGGACCTGGAACTATGAAGTATTCAGGCGACGAGATTGAAGATCGCGCCGGCGGGAGCGCTCGGCTTCGGGGCGTAGGGCATGGCGAGGTTGGCGGCGCGGGCGCCGCGGATTTGCGTCTCGTACTGTTCGATGAGCGCGTCTATGCGGTCTTCGCTGATCGGGCCCGAGGCGCCGAAACTCGGATCTCCCTTTCTCTTGAGCTGGGACAGTTGGTCGATAAGGACGTCGAGGATCTTGAGCTTGCTCACCGCGACGCCCGCCGTACCTTCCGGAGCGGGAACGCCTATTACGTGCTCGAACCGGGAATAGATATAGCTTGAAGGCGAAACGGGGAAGGCCGCCTTGCCGGCGGAATACCCGTGCACCAGGTAACTTGCGGCGGGAATGCTGCTGATGGCCGCGGAACCGAACATCATGACCCCGATCCTCCCTCATATTGAGGTATCGGAACGTGACGTCGGAAAGATTAGCGTTTCCGTCCGGCTTGGCTTTAGCGTTCCGGGTTCAATCGATACCATTCGGCGAAGCGGTCTTCGAGCGATTGGATCTTCGCCTCGTCCGCGATGCGGACCCGATCGTGGAGGTAGGGCAGGACTACACGCAGTTTCAAGGTCGTCCAATCCTTCGGAAGGATGTTGGGAGGCGAGAGGTATTCCGCTGGAGGCACATGGCCGAGTAGGCCCGGATAGAACAGCGGAAAGATGTCGTCGTTTACGGAACGGAGCGCGGAGAAGCCTCCCGCGATGCCGAATACGGACTCGTTCAGGCGGACGCGCTTGCTCTGCTCCAGGATGCGGCGCTGAGTCTCTTCTTTGTACAAGAACTGGACGAAGGCATCGGCGGCGTTACGCGCCTTTCCCCGTTTGCAGATCCCGAGATAGGCCGCCCCCTCCGCCACGGGGATGTCGGCGTCCTTAGCGATCCAACGGAAGTCCAGGTTCGCCCGCCGCTCTTCCGGAACGGTGAAAAGGTCCGCGCTCTTGATGTACGCGAATAGGATCCGACCCGAAGAGGCCAAGCGGTGCGGCGGGTCGTAGAGGTACTTGAACTCGAAGTCATCCTCGTCGTTGGTGCTCCGATTCGCGTCGGCGGTCCATTCCTTGAGATATGCCACCGTCTTGTCCAAGGATCCCTTGTCCCAAGCGAGCGGCGTTCCCT
>JAEWSV010000034.1 GCA_023398155.1 Spirochaetota bacterium | reverse complement strand
AGCTACGACCGAACCTACGGAAAGGTCGATACCTCCGGTTACGATGACGAGGAGCATGCCGATTGCGAGGATCATGACGTAGCTGTTTTGCAGGACTAGGTTCGTGATGTTCATCGGCTTGAACATGATCCCGCCGGTGATCACCTGGAAGAATAGCATGATCGTCGCGAGGGCGATTACCATGCCGTATTGTCGAATATTGCTCTTGAAGAGTCTTCCGACCGTGCTCATACCTTCGCTCCTCGTTTGTGATTCATAATGCAGCTCATGATGCTCTCCTGCGTGGCGTGCTCGCGATCGAGTTCGCCGGAGATCTCGCCTTCAGTCACGACGTAAATCCTGTCGCACATTCCGAGGAGTTCAGGCATCTCGGATGAGATCATTATGATCGTCTTTCCTTCCAGGGCAAGTCGATTTATGATCGTATAGATCTCGTACTTTGCGCCGACGTCGATACCCCGGGTCGGTTCGTCCAGGATAAGGATGTCCGGCTCGGCCATGATCCACTTTGAGAGGATGACCTTTTGTTGGTTGCCGCCCGATAGGCTCTCGACGACTTGGTCGATGCCGGTGCAGCGGATCCTCATCTGCTGCTGTAGTCCCGTGACGGCTTGGTATTCTAATCCTTGGTTGATCACCTGCCCCTTGCTCACCTTCTGCAGGCTCGCGAGCGACATGTTCGACTTTATGTCCTCGATCAAGACGAGGCCGTAGTTCTTGCGGTCTTCGGTGAGGTAGGCGATTCCGTGATCGATCGAATCGCTCACGGAATGCAGCTCGACCTCCACGCCGTCCTTGAAAATGCGGCCGGAATGGTGTTTCCCGTAGGAACGGCCGAAGAGGCTCATCGCGAGTTCGGTGCGTCCCGCGCCCATAAGGCCCGCGAGCCCGACCACCTCGCCACGCCTCGCGAACAGCGAGACGTCGTTGATGATCTTGCGATCCTCGAATTGAGGATCGAACACGTTCCAATTTTCTACCTTGAAGGCGACGTCTCCGATCTTGGCTTCGCGCTTCGGGTAGCGGTCGACGAGCTCGCGGCCGACCATGCTCTTGATGATGCGGTCCTGGTCTATGCGGTGCGCTTCATTATCCAGGGTTTCGATGACCTTTCCGTCGCGGATGACCGTGATCGAATCGGAAACCTTGGCGATTTCCTCGAGTTTATGGGAGATCAGGATGGAGGTGACGCCTTGCTTTTTCAAGTCAAGGAGGATGCCGAGGAGTTTGCTCGACTCCTCGTCGTTGAGGGCGGCCGTCGGCTCATCCAAGATGAGGAGCTTAACCTTTTTCGCGAGGGCCTTGGCGATCTCCACGAGCTGCTGCTTGCCCACGCCTATATCGGAAATAAGGATGTTCGGATTGTCGAAGAGGCCAACCTTGGCGAGGAGCTCTCCGGCGGCGGAGGTCGTCTCATGCCAATCGATGACGCCGCCCTTGGCGCGCTCGTTGCCGAGGAAGATGTTCTCGGCTATCGACAGGTAGGGAATGAGAGCGAGTTCCTGGTGGATGATGACTATTCCCAGTTTTTCGCTATCTGAGATCGCGTTGAACGTGCACTCCGCGCCTTCGTACGTGATGGAACCGGAATAGGAAGAGTGCGGGTAGACCCCACTCAATATCTTCATCAAGGTGGATTTTCCGGCACCGTTCTCGCCCACGAGGGCGTGGATTTCGTCCCGGCTCACCTTCATGCTGACATCGTCGAGGGCCTTCACCCCGGTGAAGGTCTTCGTGATATTCTTCATTTCCAGGATTGTGTCCGACATTTGCTTAGCCTTGCCTTATGTTGAATGCGCTCGTCCGAACGAAGGGGAAAGGCTCGCCGGACGACGCATCCGCGGGCCGCATCAGGCCCGTGGATATGTCGGGAAGCCCGCATCAGCGGACATGGACCGCCCGGCTGAGCGGGCGGTCCCGGGGATCACTTGAGACCGATCTGATCGGCGGTGTAGTAACCGATGTCGACCAAGGCGGCCTTGATGTTGGTCTTGTCGACGCTGATGGGGTCGCAGAGATAGGACGGGACGATCTTCACGCCGTTGTTGTAGGTCTTGGTATCGTTGATCTCGGCGGGAGTGCCCTTTAGCACGGAGTCGACCATGTCGGCGGCGCGCTTGGCGAGGGTGCGGGTATCCTTGAAAACGGTGGAGGTCTGCTCGCCGGCGAGGATGGACTTGACGGAGGGGATCTCCGCATCCTGGCCGGTAACGATCGGCATCGGCTTGCCGGCGGCACCGTAGCCGACGGACTTGAGGGCGGAGAGGATACCGATGGAGAGGCCGTCATAGGGGGAGAGGACTGCGTCGACCCTGGCGTCCGTGTACTTGGAGGTCAGGATGTCGTCCATGCGCTTCTGGGCCACTTCGCCCGACCAGCGGAGGGTGGCGACCTTGGCGAAATCGGTCTGGCCGGAGCGGACCTTCAGCACGCCGGACTTGATGTAGGGTTCGAGCGTGGACATGGCGCCGTTGAAGAAGTAACCGGCGTTGGTGTCGTCGGGGGAACCCGCGAAGAGCTCGATATTGAAGGGGCCCTTCTTTCCCTTGTCGAGGCCGAGGGCCTTGACGATGTACCCGCCCTGGAGAACGCCGACTTTGAAGTTGTCGAAGGTGGCGTAGTAGTCGACCCAGGGGCTGTTCACGATGAGGCGGTCGTAGGAGATGATCTTCACCTTCGCCTTATGGGCCTGCTCAAGGACGTTGAAAAGGGCGGCGCCGTCGATGGCGGCGATCACGAGGACGTCCGCGCCCTTGGTGATCATGTTCTCGACCTGCGCCACCTGCGCGGGGATGTCGTCTTCGGCGTACTGGAGGTCGACCTTATAGCCGCGCTCTTCCAAGATCTTCTTCATGTTGCCGCCGTCGGCGATCCACCGAGCGGACGACTGCGTCGGCATGGCGATGCCGACTACTCCGGCCTTGCCCTTTTTCTGGGCGAACGTGGGGGAGGCCACGAGCGTGGCGACCATGGCGAGCGCGAAAAGCTTCACGATCCGATTCATGCTCTTCTCCTTTTGTGCGACTACTTCCGCGTCGAATGCACATCTGAGCAGAAACGCTCAAACGTACCAATCGATCGCTTACGAATGTGAGCGAATGGTAACCCCGCTTTCTTAATTCTGTCAATTTTTTTCCTGCGTGTACGAACACTTTCATGATTTTCGATCATATACGAAGGTCAATAATCTTCGGTTGCGTGATTTTGGAATTGAGGGCTATAGTGGCACAGTTGCAACGGAGGAAAGCGGCATGTTCGCCCTGGAGCGTTTTCGCCTCATTCGCAAATACCTTGAAGAACATAAACAAGCGGAAGTGCATGCGCTCAGCGGACTCCTCGGGGTATCGGAGGTGACTGTCCGAAGGGACTTGGAAAAGCTCGAGCATGACGGCTTCCTGGTCCGGACGCACGGCGGGGCGGTCCTCTCGGAGCGGGATGACGGAGCGGCGGATATTTCCGCTTCCTCGGACGGTTCTTCGGCGATGGCGGAGGAAGTCGGTAAAGTCGCCGCCCGGCTCGTCGCGGACGGGGACACGGTGATGCTTTCGGGCGGTCGGCTCCCCCGTTCCCTGGCGCGTTCGCTCGCGGATCGCCGCGGCGTAACCGTGCTCACGAACGACATCGTGGTCGCGAAGGAGATCGCGACCCAACCCGACAACCGTACCGTTTTGCTCGGCGGCGACTTGGACCCCGACGAACTGGCGGTTTACGGCGCCCTTGCTCTCGACGACCTCCAACATTTCCACGTCGATCGATTTTTCGCGGAACTGGACGGCTTCGGCGACGGCCTTGAGCTATCCGCTTCGACCCAACAGAAGGCGGCCCTTATCCGCGAGGCCCGACAACGTACGCGCGAGTTCGTGATCCTCTGCCTCGCGGAAAGCTTTTCCCGCAACGCCTTCTTCCGATTCGGCTCCGTTTCCCCCGGCGATACGGTGGTGACCGATCGGACTCTTACGGACGAAGCCAAACGGCGCCTATTCCGCGCCAACGTACGGCTTTTCACGGCCGTCGACGTCTTCGAGGGGATGGTGTAGATCGATGGCCTCCCTTCTGGAGCTTTCGGGCATCTGCAAGAGTTTCAGCGACGGTTTCGCGCTGGAAAACGTGAACCTCGATCTCCGGCCTGGGGAAGTCCACGTCGTGGTGGGAGAAAACGGTTCCGGCAAGTCCGCCATCATGAAGCTGCTCGGCGGCCTCTACGCCCCCGACGAGGGCGCGGTGACCCTCGATGGGGCTCCATGCGCCTTCGCCGATATCGCGGACGCGAAGGCTCACGGGGTCATGTACCAACCCCAGGAACCGATGCTCTTCGAAAACCTTTCGATCGCCGAGAATCTCTACTTCGACCTTTTACCGCGGGGACTCTTGGGCGGATTGAACATTTTCAGGCTCAAAGCCGACGCGCAACGCCTTCTCGCGGAGCTCGGCATACGGATCGACCCCGGCATGCTCGTCTCCACCCTCGGCTACGCCCAACGGCAACTGCTCGAGGCCGCCAAGGCTTGCGTCGGCACGTGGAAGGTTGTCGCCTTCGACGAGCCGACCGCCGCGATGGCTGAGCCCGAACGCGAAATCCTCTTCTCCATCGTCCGCCGCCTCAAGGCGGAAGGCGTCGGAGTCTTCTACGTTTCCCATCGCATGGACGAGATCCTGAAGGTGGGTGACCGCGTCTCCGTCGTACGCCAAGGCCGGGTGTTCGACACCCGTGAAGTGGAGGACCTCGACCGGGAATCCCTCGTCCGCATGATGACGGGACGTATACTGACGGAGCGCTATCCCCGCCTGGAGCGCAAGCGGGGGAAGCCGGTCCTTGAGGTGAAAGGCTTACAGAGCGTGCCCGTGCTCCAGGACGTCAGCTTCTCCATGCGCAAGGGCGAACTCTTGGGAGTAACCGGACTCATGGGGTCGGGACGCACGCGGCTCGCGCAATGCCTCTTCGGCGCCGTGGAACCTTCGGGCGGCGAAATCATCCTGGACGGCGCGCCAGTCCGTTTCAGGGATCCGTCGGAAGCGCTCGGCCGCGGCATCGCGCTCGTGCCCGAAGACCGGAGCGAAAACGCGATCCTCCATCGTCAGGATCTGGTGCTCAACGTGACGGTCGCCTCGCTCAGGCGCTTCAGGGGGCTCGCCGGCCTCGACTCTTCATTCATGCACAACTTGGTCAAGGACTATTCGGATCGCCTCGGCCTCAGGCCAGGGCGGCCGGGGGACCGGCCCGATCAGTACTCGGGCGGCAACCAGCAGAAAGTGGCGGTGGCGCGCTGGCTCGCGCGCCGGTCGCGCATCTACATCCTGGACGAACCGACCCGCGGCATCGACGTGGCATCGAAGGTGGACATCTACAACGCCATCGCGGACCTCATCGCCAAAGGCGCCTCGGTGATCCTCATATCCTCCGATATAGAAGAAATCCTCGGCCTCTGCGACCGGGTCCTCGTCTTGGCGGGGGGCCGCATCGCCTGCGACCTCCCGCGCTCCGTGGCCACCCAGGAACTCATCCTGGAATACGCCACGGCCGAAGCCTAACTTTCAGGCCTCGGCGCGGACGAGCGCGATCGCCTGATCCAGGCTGAGCCCTTCGCGGTTTTCCCTGGTCGCGAGCTTGCGCAACGTCAAGACGCCCCGCGCGAGTTCGTCCGGTCCCGCCACGACGACCCACTCGGCGCCCTTCTTCTCAGCCAAGGCGAACTGCTGAACGGGTTTTTTCTGCTCGGTGAGCACTTCGCAGGGGATGCCGGCCGCGCGGAAACCGGCGGCGAGGGCCTGGTACTTCCCGCCGAGGGTTTCGTCCATACAGGCCACGGCGACCCTCGCGAAGGTCGGCGAGCGTCGCGACCTGCCGAGCGCTTCCAGCGCGGCGATGAGGCGGTCGAGCCCGATGGAGGCTCCGACGCCCGGAAGCCGTTCCTTGGAATACAGGCTCGCCAGGTCGTCGTAGCGGCCGCCCGAGCACACCGAACCGATTTCTGGAAGGTCGTTCAGGAAGGTCTCGTAGACGACCCCGGTATAGTAATCGAGGCCGCGCGTGATGGAGGGGTCTAGGACGAAGACGTCCGCGACGCCCGCGTCGCGCATGTAGGAGCGCAATACCTGGAGCCGTTCCGTATCGGCAGCGCTTCCGCCGGCGGCCTCCGTCATCGCGGCCAGGGTTTCCTCGAAGGTCGCCTTCGGCTGGATGAAGCCGAGGATGGCCTCTCCCTTATCAGTCCCCACGAGTTCGGAAAGGAGCTTGAGCGTCTCTTCCCTGCCTATCTTGCCGAGCTTATCCACAGTGCGGAGCACCTCCACGGACTTGTCGGCGATGCCGCGGTGGGCCAGGAAGCGGTTGAACACGCCGCGGTGGTTCATGCGGATGGTCACGTCGCCGACGCCGATCGCGCGGAGGGATTCCCGCATCATGAGGAGGATCTCGAAGTCGGCCGCGGCGGACTCGGAGCCCACGACGTCGAAGTCGCACTGGGTGAATTCGCGGTAGCGCCCGCGCTGCGTGTTCTCGCCCCGCCACACCTTCGCGATGTGGTAGCGCTTGAAGGGAAGGGAGAGTTCGGCCCGGTGCTCCGCCATGAACCGGGCGAAGGGTACGGTCAGGTCGAAGCGCAACGCGACGTCGCGGCCGCCGTGGTCTTGGAACCGGTACACCTGCTTTTCGGTTTCGCCGCCCCCTTTACCGAGCAAGATCTCGGCGTACTCCAGGGCCGGCGTGTCGATGGGAACGAAGCCGAAGGACCGGAACGTGGCTTCGACGGTCTCGGTGAGGAGCCGCCGCTCGATTTCCGATTCGGGAAGAAAATCGCGGAACCCTTTGAGCACCCGCGCTTCGATAAGATCCGACATGGGGAAGTTCTCCGTATGGAAACGTCTGGAAATTATCGGTATGATGCCACGGAAGGCCTGTCCAGCACAAGCCGAAGGGAGGATCCATGCTTCTCACGGTGAACATCGGCAACTCGAACATCGTCGCGGGCCTTTGGCG
>JAEWSV010000022.1 GCA_023398155.1 Spirochaetota bacterium | reverse complement strand
CACGACGCCGAGGGCGAAGAGCCGCTCGCGCAGCTCCAGGGAATCCGTGGCGGTCACGACCATCACCGGCACGTCGCGCGCGTCGGTTTCCGCCATATCGCGGATGAGGAGTTCCGCGTCGCCGTCGCCGAGTTCGAGCCCGGTCACCACGAGGTCGAACGAGCCCTCGGCGAGGGCGGCGAGGCCTTCGGTCTTGGAACCGACGCTCACGACCGAGTGCCCGCACCGCGCGATGAGTTCGCGCATCACCTTACGGAACAGCTCGCTCCGATCGACATGTAGGATCTTCAGCATGCCGCACCTCTACTTTTCAGCTTCCCGCGATTATACCACTATCGCGCCGGGGCTCATATCCCCCGCGGCGGGCCTCCTCGACGAGGGCGGCCGAATGGGCTATCCTATCTTCCGGAGGTACGCGGACATGATCATCCTCATGCGCATCCTCGGAGCGCTAACCACCATATACATGATCCTCACCTTCCTCAGGGTCATGCTCACTTGGTTCGATGGCCCTTCGTTGGGACGCGGCTACGACTTACTCACCGGCGTCACAGATCCCTATCTCGAATGGTTCCGCCGCTTTCCCGCTCTCCGCGGCGACGCCTTCGATTTTACGCCTGTGGCCGCCCTCGCCGTCCTGGCCCTCGTGAACAACGTATTCGTGACCATCGGCCACTTCGGGCTCATCACGGTGGGGATCATCCTCTCCATGATCGTCTCCAGCGCCTGGTCCGCGGTCGCCTTCGTACTCATCTTCTTCGTCATCGTCCTGGCCCTGCGCTTCGTCTCCTACCTATCGGCGCGAAATTCCATCATGCCGCTCTGGCACGCGGTGGACGCTATCTCGCGGCCGGTCCTCTACCGAATCAATCGGTGGGTCTACCGGGACCGGCTCGTGAGTTACCGTACCGGGCTCATCACGGCCATAGTCGCCCTCCTCGCCCTCAGGATAGTCGGCGGCATCCTGGCCGCGATCATTTCGGGTTTCCTCTCCCGGCTCCCCTTCTAGGCTCCCGTGTTCGTCCGGGAACTCGACGCAAGCGTCACGCACGTGAAGGGCGCGGGACCTTCCCTCGCCCGCTCCCTGGCGGGCGTCGGCGTCACCACTGTGGCCGGCCTCCTCTCCTACTACCCTCGGGATTGGGAGGACCGATCCCGCCGCGTCCCCTTTTCCGAGTTCGCTAGCGGCACCGTCTGCACCGAGGCGACGGTCCTTGCCCACGATTGGTTCGGCGCCGGCCGCATGCGGACCCTCAAGGTCCACGTCGAAGACGAGAGCGCCCGCGCCGTCCTCGTATGCTTCAACCGGCCCTTCCTGGAGAAACAGCTCATCCCGGGCGGCCGGTACCGAATCTGGGGCCGCTTCTACCATAAATACGGCGAGATCCAGTCCACCGCCTTCGAGATCGAGGCGGTCGAGGCGCAGGCGCTCGCCGCGGTTCAGGGCGGCAGGACGGCTCCTGGCGGCAGCGAAGCTCCGGACGCCGTTTCTTCCGACCCTAGTGACGGCACGGAGGCGCCCTTCGCTTCTATGTCCGCGGCCTTCGGCCGCATCTTTCCCGTATATCCATTGGCGGCGGGACTAACGCAAGGGGCCCTCCGCCGCCTCATGAAACGAGCCCTCGCTGACTACGGCGACCGCGTGGAGGACGAACTTCCCGCCTACCTCCGCGAGCGGGACGGACTTTTCACCAAGGCACGGGCGCTTAAGTCCATCCATTTCCCCGCGTCCCCCGCCGACCTGGAAACCGCCCGGCGGAGCTTGATCTACGAGGAACTCTTCTACCTGGAGGCCTTGGTGGGTAAGCGCGCCCTGGAACGTCGCGGCGCGAAGCGGGGTTCGGGCGCGGCGGCGGCCTCGGCGACGGACGCGGCCTCGGCGGCACCGGCTCCCACGGCGGCCGGCGGCAGCCTCAGCCCGCTCCAGAGCCGGCTCGCCGACCGGCTCCCCTTCCGCCTGACCGCCGGGCAGAAGGCCGCCATCGCCGAACTCAACGCGGACATGGAAGGCGACTACGCCATGGCCCGGCTCCTCCAAGGCGACGTCGGCTCGGGCAAGACCCTCGTGGCCTTCATGGCAGCCCTCCGCGCCCTGGAGCTCGGGGGACAGGCGGCCATCATGGCGCCCACCGAGCTCCTGGCCCGCCAGCACGCGGAGAACGCGGCCCGCCTCCTGGAGCCCGTCGGGGTGCGGCCCGCGTTCCTCACCGGCAACGTGAAGGCATCAGGCCGCGCCAACCTCCTCCGCGCCCTTTCGGCCGGGGAAATCGATCTTGTAGTCGGCACCCACGCTCTCTTCTCCCGCGACGTCGTCTACAAGAACCTTCGCCTCGTGGTCGTGGACGAGCAGCACCGTTTCGGCGTGGTCCAACGCGCCGCCATCATGGCCAAGGGCGAACGACCCGACCTCCTCATGATGAGCGCCACGCCCATCCCGCGTACCCTCGCCCTCACCGTCTTCGGGGACCTGGACGTCACCGTCATCCGCGACCTCCCCCCTGGACGGAAGACGGTCAAGACTCACCTGGCCAAGCAGTCGAACGAAGGAAAGGTTTACGATTTCGTCCGTAAGGAACTGGACGCGGGGAGGCAGGCCTACTTCGTCTATCCCCTCATCGAACAGGACGAATCGAAGGGCCTTAAAGACGCCGAATCCATGTCGCGGAGGCTCGCCGCCCAGGTCTTCCCCCATCACCGCGTAGCCTTGGTCCATTCCAAACTCGACGAGGAAGAGAAGAGAGGGACGATGGAAGCCTTCCGGAAGGGCGAAGTTCGCGTGCTCGTGGCTACGAGCGTCGTGGAGGTAGGCGTAGACGTACCGAACGCGAGCTGCATGGTCGTGGAGCACGCCGAGCGCTTCGGCCTCTCCGCTCTCCACCAGCTCCGCGGCCGCGTAGGCCGGGGGGAAGCCCAATCCTACTGCTTCCTCGTCTTCTCCGACGAGCTCACCGAGGACGGCAAGGCCCGGCTCAAGGTGATGCTGGAAAGCTCCGACGGCTTCGTCATCGCGGAAGAGGACCTCAAGCTCCGCGGCCCCGGCCAGATCGCCGGCATCGAGCAGTCGGGCTACCTCTCCCTCGGCATAGCCGACCCGGTCCGCGACGCCGAACTCCTCGCGCTGGCGCGGGTGGACGCCTTCGCCATGCTGGAGAAAGACCCCGGACTCCTGGAAGTCGAGCACCGCGTAGTGGCCGCCGTGCTCGACCGCGCCCCGCCGTTCTCGGCCGTAACCGCGTAGGCGGTTCGAGTGATCGCGTAGGCGGTCCGAGTGACCGCGTGGGCTTCCGCCGTCGTGGCCTAGCGGTTTCCGGTCAAGGGGCGTAGAATAGGCGCCGTGGGCCATCTCGTCGTCTTTATCAACTTCGCAATTTTCTGCGTCGGAATCGGTTTCGGCGTGGGCTTCTTCCGCCTCTACGTATCCTGGCGTTCGGCGGCCGCGTTCTGGCAGCTCGCCCTTTTCCTGGCCTTTACAGTCACGATGGCCGTGACGGCGCTCGAGGCCTACCTGGTCGTCAACGTCGGCTTCGAACCCTTCGCGTCCAGGCTCTTCGCTGCCCTCGTCCTCGTGGGCTCGGCGGCCATGCTCTTCGCGCTTCCCCACGGAGCCTACGCGAGGCTGGGCCGGGCGCGGAGCCGGCGCTTCACCGCGTTCTGGATCTCCCTCGCTGCCATCCCCCTCGCCGCGGCGGTCGGCCTCTTCTTCACCGCGGACATCCTTTCCACCATGCTGGTCATCGGCGCGGCCTTCATCCCCTTCGCCGTCTCCATCCTGTACTCGATATCTCTGGAAACGCGTAAGTCCTCATCCCGGGAATCCTGGATCGCCCTCCTCGTCCTCTTTACCCTGGCCGCGATCGAGACGACCTGGATAGTCCGGCATCCGCCGGAGGGCGGTTACTTCCTCGTGACTCTGCCGATCGCCTACCTCTACCTCTGCTGGAGCTCCTGGCGCGAGCGATCGCGGCCCGGCGCGGGAACGGCTTCGCCCGATACCTCGATCTCCATCCCCGACGCGTTGGCCGTAGAGAAGGGCCTCACGGAGCGCGAACTCCAGATCGCCCGCGGCATCATGGAAGGCAAATCGAACAAGGAACTCGCCGCGGACCTGGGCATCTCCGAGAATACGGCCCGCAATCACATCTACAACCTCTACCGCAAGCTCGGTATCCAAAAACGCCTGGATTTGGTCGTCTTGGTACGAAAATACCAGGCGTTCTAAGCCCGTTTCGGTAGGAAATTACCATTGTGGGACCACCGCCTCCGGGAGATGATGGAGGCGGAGGTTCGAAATGAACACATTTACCATCCATCCCGCCAAAGAAATCGGCCGTTTCCTGCTCGCCGCCGCCGCCATGGCCGGCGCCGAGTTCGTGGTAAGCGCCGCGCTCGCTCCCATCAATCCTATGGAGGGAGCGGTCGACGCGGTCTTTTGGCGGCTCTTCATCGGCTCCGCGGTGATCATCGGCAACGCCTTCGTCTACTTCATCCGCGCAAGCCGCTACCACGGCCTTAAGCTCTTCGGCCTGTCGCTCTTGGCCTATGTCGGCGTAGCCCAGCTCCTCGGCCACGTGGAGACCATCGCCTTTAATTTCCTCTTCGAGTTCACGCCGGCGATGATCGCATACCTCGTGGTCTCGCAGTTCCTCACGGCCCTCGTCTTCGTGCCTCTGGCCATGCTCGTGGCGGGCAAGTGGAAAGCGCCCGCCTCGCCCGATCCTTCCGCCGACGGCGTCGGCACGGATGCCGCCGGCACGGATGCCGCCTGCACCGCGACATTCCCCGGACTGCCGCTGAAGTCGCTCATCATCCGCATCGCGATCCTCGGCGGTCTCTGGTACCTTTGCTATATGTTCGCCGGATACTTCATCGCGGATCCTATCACGCACGACTACTACGCCGCGAAGATGGAGAATCTGGAACGGATCAACGCCTGGCTTCCGTTCATCCAACTCTTCCGCGGCGCGGCATGGGCCGGCCTCACCATCCTCGGTATCCGGATCATGAACCGCCCCCTCCGGGAGAGCGGACTCATCGTCGGTCTCATCTACGGAGTATTCCACGCCGCGGGCTTGTTGCTCCCGAGCGAGTTCATGCCCGCCGAGATGCGGCTCTCGCACTTCCCGGAGATAGTGCTGTCCCTCGTGATGTTCTGCGGCCTCACCGTATCGACCTTGTCGTATAGGAAAAGAAAAGCCTGACGGAGCGGGGTCTCAGAAGCCGATATTGCAACCGATCATAAACCTTCCGAAAAATCCCGATTCGGAGATCGTGTTGAGTACGCCGATCTGGATCCCGCGCATCCGTCGCGTCGTGTTGATCACCCCGATCTGCGCGCCGTATACGGCGGCGGCCGTATTAATGACACCGATCTGGCATCCGCGCACCGTACGCCCGGTCGTATTGATCGCGCTGATCTGCCCCCCGTACGTCGTATCGGTCTGCGCGATCGCTCCCACCTGGAGGCCGGCTATGGTCTCCGTTCTGGGGAAGGCCGCGACCTGTACGC
>JAEWSV010000006.1 GCA_023398155.1 Spirochaetota bacterium | reverse complement strand
GCCTTCGTCTCCTCGCCGAGCTACCGGGGCGACCACCGTGAGGGGTTCAGGGCCGCTCTCCGCGCCATCGTGGAGGCCGCCTGCCCCGCCGGGGACAGAGCTTCACCGGGCGCGGTAGCGGCGGCCGCCGGGGACAGAGCTTCGCCGGCGGGGCCGTCGGCGCCGCCTGCCGCCGATTCCCGCCCGGTGGCCGTCTTTCCGACCATGCTTTCCCCCGCAGACCTGCGCTGGCTCAAGGAGGCCTTCGCGGCCTTCGGCCTCCGGGCCGTCCTCGTCTCCGATTACTCGGATACCCTGGACGGCGGCCCGTGGCAGGCGCACCGCCTCCTCCCCGAGGGAGGGACGAGTCCGGCCGACCTGGCCTCGCTGCGGTCCGCCGTCGCTTCGGTGGAACTCGGAACGCCGGTCGCCGAAGACCGATCCGGAGGCCGCTACCTCCAGGAGACCTTCGGCGTATCTCTTCGCCGCCTCGCCCTTCCGGTCGGCGTCCGCGCGACGGACGATTTCGTGGACCTGCTTGCCGCCCTCTCGGGGCGTCCGGTCCCCGAAGCTTTCGCTGCCGAGCGCGCACGCCTCCTTGACTCCTACGTGGACGCGCACAAGGTGGTCCGCTTCGCCCGGGCCCTCCTCTACGGGGACTGCGACCTCGCCGACGCCTTCGAACCCTTCTGCGCGGAAGTCGGCATGGAGTGCATCCGCGCGAAGGGCGAGGGGCGGGACTTCGCCGCGGTGGAAGCGGCGGCGGCCGATTCCGCCGCCGGGGGCCGCCCCGTAGACCTCCTCATCGGCAATTCCAAGGGCTACAAGACGGCGGGAAAACTGGGCGTGCCCCTCGTGCGCGTCGGTTTCCCTATCCACGACCGCTACGGCGGCCAGCGCGTCCGGGTCCTCGGCTATGCCGGGGCCCAGGACCTTTTCGACCGTGTGGCGAACGCCCTCGTCGAACGAAAACAGGAGGACAGCGATGTCGGCTACACCTACTATTGAACGAGTCGAGGGCCGGCGGCCGGCGAAGCATCCTTGCTTCGACTCCGCCTGTTCCGCGGAGGTCGCCCGCGTCCATCTCCCGGTGGCCCCGCGATGCAACGTGCAGTGCCTCTTCTGCGACCGCGCCTTCGACTGCGTGAACGAGAGCCGTCCCGGCGTCACCGCCTCCCTCCTCAACGCGGAGGAAGCCGCGGACCGCGTGGACCGGCTCCGCGCGCGGCTGCCGAACCTCGCGGTGGTCGGCATCGCCGGCCCCGGCGATCCCCTGGCAAACCCGAAGGAAACCTTCGCCGCGCTCCGCCTCGTCCATGAGCGACATCCCGACCTCAGCCTCTGCCTGGCGACCAACGGGCTCGCCCTGCCTGACCACGTCGAGGAGATCGCCCGTCTGGGCGTATCGCACCTCACGGTGACGGTGAACGCGATCAGGCCCGAGGTCGGCAGGTCGATCTATTCCTGGGTCCGCGCGAACGGCCGCGCGCTCACAGGGACGGAGGCCGCCGAGCTCCTCTGGGAGCGCCAGAAGGCGGGCATCGCGGCGGTCGCGGCGGCCGGCATCACGGTTAAGATCAACACCATCCTCGTGCCCGGCGTGAACGAGGGCGAGGTGGAGCCGATAGCCCGCGCCTGCGCGGAACTCGGCGCCGGCTTCATGAACCTCATCCCTCTCCTGCCGGTGAAGGGCACCCCCTTCGAATCGGCAGGAGAGCCTCCGCGCTCCCTCATGACTTCCCTCCGCACCGCGGCGGCCGGTCACCTCGCCCAGCTTTCCCACTGCAAGCGATGCAGGGCGGACGCCGCGGGATTGCTCGGCCGAGACCTCAGCCAAACGGAACTCGCGGGAAGCGGGGTCTCCGAGGGACAGAGCTCGGCCGCGGAACCGGTCCAGGGACAGAGCTCGAGCGCGGAGCCGGCACGGGGACAGAGCTCGAGCGTAGCTCAGGGACAGAGCCCGGCCGCGCCGAGGAAGCGGTCCTTCCTCGCCGCGGTAGCGAGCAGGGAAGGCCTCCTCGTAAACCAGCACTTGGGCGAGGCCGAGCGGCTCTTCATCTTCCGCGTGGAGGGCGACGGGAGCTGCGGGACGGAGGACATCCGTCCGCTGCCGGCCGAAGGCGGCGGGACGGAGAGGTGGGAGGCGGTGGCCGATTCCCTGGCCGACTGCGAGGCCCTCCTCGTCGCGGGCATCGGCGCCCCGCCCCGGCGCGTGCTGGAAGCTCGCGGGATCGCCGTCCACGTGGTGGAAGGCCTCGTTTCGGAGGCCCTCGGCGCCCTCGCGAAGGGCAAGGACTTGTCCTTCCTTTCCCGCCGTCCCGCGTCCTGCGGCAGCGGTTGTTCGGGTTCTGCTTCGCGCGGCTGCGGCTGCGCGTAAACGGCCGCGGCGCGGCCCTATGCGACTGGAGGAAATCATGACCAAACCGACCACGCACCTGCTCGTCTGCGGAAGCTTCCGCGCCTCGGGAACGCCTCAGGGCGTTTGCGCCAAGAAAGGTTCCCAAGACCTGCTCGCCTACCTGGAGACCGAACTCGCCGACCGCGGCATGGGCGGCGTCTCGGTGACCGCGACCGGCTGCCTCAAGGCCTGCGACCGCGGCCCCATCCTGGTGGTCTATCCCCAAAACCAGTGGTACGGCGGGGTGGAAGGAGAGGAGGCCATCGACGCCATACTGGACGCGATAGAGGCGGGCTCTGTCGCGTCGGCCTACGAGTTGCGATGAGGGAAGGCCCGGCTTTAGGCGAGGTACCGTCGCCTACAGACCATGCTCGTCGGCCCGTAGCCGCGTCGGTCATAGAAACGCAGCGCCCCGCCGTTCCCCTCGTCCGCCAGGAGTTGGACGCGCGTCGCCCCCCGCGAGCGGCACCAGGCCTCCACCGCGTCCACGAGGGCGGTCGCCGCGCCGCCCCGCCGGGCGTCCTGACGAACGAAGAGGTCCTCCAGGAGGCCCGAAGGACCGCCCTCGGCGGTGGAGATGACGAGCTGCACGGTGACCATGCCGACCGCCTCTCCGGCCGCGTCCTCCGCGACGAAGGCGGCGGCATCCTGGCCGCGGGCGAGTATGCCGCGGATGCCCGCCTCGTGCTTTTCCGGAGCGGGAACGAAATCCCGCTCGATCGAAAAGAGCTCGGCGATCATGGCGGCGAGCGTCGCCGCGTCGCGCTCTTCGGCTTTCCGGATCGTGATGTCCATGAACGCCTTTATAGGAGCAGCCCCGCGTGAGCGACAAGGGTCCGCCCAGAATTATCGACACGACCCTCCGCGACGGCGAACAGGCCGCGGGCGTCGCCTTTTCCTCGACGATCCGCCTCAGGATAGCGCGGGCCCTCGTGGCCGCGGGCTTGCGGGAGCTGGAGGCGCTCGTCCCGGCCATGGGCCCAGATACCGAGGAGGAGTTCGCCCTGCTCGCGGACGAGGCGGGCGCCGACCGCCTCATCGCCTGGAACCGGATGCGCCGTTCGGACGCGGACGCCTCGTTCCGCGCGAGCGCGAAAACGGTCCACCTGTCGGTGCCCGCCTCCGACGCGATGCTCCAGGGCAAGCTCGGCTGGTCGCGCGCGCGCGCCCTCGAAGAGACGAAAGTGCTCACCGCCTATTGCCGCGATCGCGGCGCCGACGTTATCGTCGGGGCAGAAGACGCGTCGAGGGCCGATCCCTCGTTCGTGGTCGATCTGGCGGGGACCGCCGCGGCCGCGGGGGCCTTCCGCTTCCGGTACGCGGACACCCTCGGGCTGCACGACCCTTTCGCCGCCTACAGGGCGGCTCGCAGCCTCGCGGAAGGCATCGGAGTAGAGTTGGAGTACCACGCGCACAACGACTTGGGCCTCGCGACGGCCAACGCGCTCGCGGCCGCCGCCGCGGGAGCCGTCGTCAGCGCGACCGTCTGCGGCCTCGGGGAACGGGCGGGGAACGCCGCACTGGAACAGGTCGTCGCCGCCCTAGAACTCCAGCGGGGGGAATCCGCCGGGGTGGATCTCCTGCGCCTTCCCGCCCTGTGCGCCCTCGTCGCCGAGGCTGCAGGAAGGCCGATCCCCGCGGACAAGCCCATCGTTGGCGCTGCCGCCTTCGCCCATGAATCGGGCATCCACGTGGACGGCCTCCTCAAAGACCCCTCGCTCTACGAATTCGTGCGTCCCGAAACCTTCGGCCGCTCGCGCTCCTTCGTTCCCGGCCGGCATTCGGGCCGAGCCGCCCTCCGCCACTGCGCCCGCGCCCTCGGCCGCACGGTCGAGGCGACGGAACTCGACGGCCTTTCCGCCCGCGTCCGCGCGAGGTGGGAAGCGGGCGCCCCGGCCGATCCTTGGCGCGCCTTCGCGGAGCTCCTCGGGGAGGGCGGCGATGCGCGCTGAGCGGCTCTGTTCGCCCGTCTGTTCCTGCGTTCTTCCGCTCTTCTACGAGTTGAGCCGTTCCATGGAGTCGAGCGGCGACATCCACGAGGTCATGGCCGCCGCGGTGTCCGTCATCGTGAAGAACCTCGTCGGTACGGAGCGGGTGGTCCTCTCGGTGCTCAACCGGAAGACCGGCGCCATGTTCATAGAGAACGCCTGGGGGCTGAGCGAAGAAGAACGCGCCCGCGGCGTCTACCGGGTCGGCGAGGGCATCACGGGACGCGTCGCCCAGACCGGCGAGGCCGTCGTGGTCCCGAGCATAGCGGCGGAGCCCGAATTCCTGGACCGGACCGGGGCCCGCAAGGACCTGGACACCTCGAACCTCTCGTTCATCTGCGTCCCCATCAAGCTCGGCAGGGAGGTGATGGGCACCCTCGCCGTGGACCGCGCGAATCCCGGCGGCGCCGAGCTGCAGGAGGACCTGGAGCTCCTCACCGTCGTCGCCGCCATGATCGCCCAGGCCGTCCAGCTCCACCGCGCCCGCAGCGAGGAGAACGCGGAGCTGCGCGAGGAAAACCGCAGGCTCCACGAGGAGCTCGCGGAGCGCTTCAGGCCCGAAAACATCGTCGGCAATTCCGGGCCGATGCGCTCGCTCTACAAGCTCCTGCGCAAGGTGGCCGACAAGACGACCCCCGTCCTGATCCTGGGCGAATCGGGCACCGGCAAGGAACTCGCGGCCGCCGCCCTCCACTACGGCAGCCGCCGCGCGGAGGGGCCCTTCGTCCGCTTCAACTGCGCCGCCATCCCCGAATCCCTCGCGGAGAGCGAGATGTTCGGCCACGAGCGCGGGTCCTTCACCGGCGCCGTCGCTCGGCGCGTCGGCCGCTTCGAGGAGGCGGACGGGGGCACCCTCTTCATGGACGAAGTCGGCGAACTCAGCCTCCCCATCCAGGCCAAGCTCCTCCGGGTCCTCCAGACGCGCGAGTTCGAGTGCGTCGGCAGCAACAAGACCATCTCCGTGGACATCCGCATCATCGCCGCCACGAATCGGGACCTCGCCGCCGCCGTCAAGGAGGGCCGCTTCCGGGAGGACCTCTACTATCGACTCAACGTGTTCCCCCTGGTCCTGCCGCCACTGCGCGAACGGGGCGGCGACATCCTGCTCCTGGCCGACCACTTCGTGGAGAAGTACGCGGCCCTCCACGACTCACCCGTCCGGCGCATCTCCACCCCCGCGATCGACGCGCTCATGGCCTACCATTGGCCCGGCAACGTGCGCGAACTGGAGAACGTCATCGAGCGGGCGGTGATCCTGGCCGACGACGGGGTCATCCACGCCTACCACCTGCCGCCCTCCCTGCAGATGCCCGAGGGGTCGGGAACGCGATATCGGGGGAGCATGGAGGACCGCCTGGATTCGGTGGAGCGCGAACTCCTCGTGGACGCCCTCAAGACCGCGCGGGGCAACATGGCCCAGGCGGCCCGCGACCTCGGCCTTTCCGAACGCGTCATGGCCCTCCGCGTGCAGAAGCACGGCATCGATTTCCGCCTCTTCAGGCCCAAGGCCACCTAAAAACATTTGAACGGTCATTCATGTATTGACATCCGGCATCGCATAGAGTACTACTTAACTCGTCGCTCGATACTTGAACACTTGTTCAAATGAACAAGTGAAATCGAGGGAGGATACGATGGTCGCGGAAAAAGAGAAACTGGATGTCTGCTCCTGCGAAACGATTCACGAGGAGGCCGTCGAGGCCGCGCGGAAGGTCATTCCTCCGTCCGCGATGCTCGGCGAGCTCGGCGAATTCTTCAAGGTGCTGACCGATCCCACGCGGCTCAAGGTCCTCTACGCGCTCGGCTCGGGTGAGCTCTGCGTCTGCGACCTCTCGGCGACCACGGGCGCTGCCGTGTCGTCGGTGAGCCACCATCTCGCGGCCTTGCGGCGCGCGCGGCTCGTGAAACCGCGGCGCGAGGGGCGCGTGATCTTCTACTCCTTGGCGGACGAACATGTGCAAAGCATCGTAGCCTTCGCCCGGGAGCACCTTTCGGAGTAACCCTATGGCGACCTATCGCCTGGAAAACCTGGACTGCGCCGTGTGCGCGGCCAAGCTCGAGAGCAATCTTAAGAAATGCGACTTCGTTCGATCCGTGTCCGTCGACTTCGGGACTCTGTCCATGAAGATCGATACCGGGAACATGGAGGCGGTGGCCGCGGAAGTCGGCCGCCTGGAGCCCGCGGTCCGCATCGTGGGTCGCGGCGCTGCCTCCGGCCACGGCGCGGCCTCCGGCCACGGCGCGGCCTCCGGCCGAGAGCGCGCTGCAGGCGGCCTGACCGCGGCTC
>JAEWSV010000577.1 GCA_023398155.1 Spirochaetota bacterium | reverse complement strand
GTCTCGAACAGCTCCAAGGCTTTCTCGCGGAGCGACGCGAGGTCGGCGTTCTGCACGTTGCTGAGTATGATGATCGTCCGATCCCGCGCGGTATCGCGGTACATGGTGCTCGCGCCGCCGGGGATCGTCCCCGAATGCTGGACCGCAGGCTTCCGGCCCGCCCGCACTATCCGCCAGCCCAGACCGTAATCGGAAAAATCGTGAGGGGCTTTGTACATGAGGGTAAGCGAAGAACGGCTCAACAGCGTTCCGTTTTCCACCGCGCGGTCCCACTTGTACAGATCCTCAACGTTGGAAACGAGTCCCCCGGAGGCGAACTGCGACGAAAGGTCTATCGGGAAAGCGGCCGTACCGCCATCGAGCGAAAGGCTCTGGTAGCCGGTAGCCAATCCCGGCCCTTCGCCGTACCGGGATGCGCGCATGCCGGCGGGTCCGAAGACGCGCTTTTCGACGTACTCCCCGTAGGTCATCCCGGAGACGCGCTCGATGATCGCGCCGAGCACGACATAATTGGAATTGGAGTATTCGAATTCGGATCCCGGCGCGAATCGGAGCTTCTTATTCCAGAAATGGCCGAGCAGCTCCTCGCTCGCGTACCGCCGATCCGAGCGTCCCAAGAAAGCGACGGTCGCGTACTCGGGGATACCCGACGTGTGGGAGAGCAAGTCGATGAGGCGGACGGAAGCGCCGCCGGGATACTCGCCCAGGTGCCTCGAGACGGGATCGTCCAAGTCCAGCAGGCCGCGCTCCCGGAGCTGCAGTACGCAGAGGGCCGTCAGGGGCTTGGTGACGGAGGCGATCCTGAACGGCGTCGAGGTACCGTTCGGTACGCGCTCATCGAAATCGGCCATGCCGTAGCCGCCGGAGAAGATCACCCTTCCCCGCTCCGCGATGAGGACGGCGCCGTTGAAACCGCGCTCCCGGCAAAACTCGTCCATCGCGGAGCTGAATTCCGCGACGTTCGTCCCCGTGCATGACGCGAGGCATAGGGCGAGCGCTAGCGCGAGGATCCGCATGGCACGCATAGTAGCACGGCGATCGCCGAAGCGTCGGGTGGCAACAGGCACGGAAAGGGCCTAGACTGAAGTATGGACTTGAAGGCGTTCCAACAGGTAAGCGTCATACGGCGCTTACTCGGAGGCCGGACGTTTCCCTCCGACGAAGAAAGGTTCAAAAGTTTCCTGCTTCTCGCCATGCTGCTGGCGTGCTTACCGATGCCCATGGTGAATTTCTTCCTCCTCCTCGCGACGACCGGAGAGCCGACCGTCCTGCCGCCCCTCGCCGCGACGTCGTTGACGGGAATCATCTGGGGACTGCGCCGCGGGCTCGGACTCAAGGCCGCTACCGTCCTCTTCAGTGTAATCATGGACGCGGTCTTCATCCACGGAGTCCTCGGATTGCAGTCGCCCTCCATGATCATCGGCCTCGTCTTCGTCCCCTTCATAGCCGCGCTCATCGCGGGTCCGCGGACCTCCACGGCGCTGCTCATCGGGCCCCTCGTCTTCATCGCCGTCATGCCGCATCTCTTACCTCGTTTAGCGGGACTGCATCTATCGCTCGCCGCGCTATTCATCGCTTTCCCGTCTCCGGAGTCGATCAATTTCCTGGCTCTCCTGGGCCTGGTCTACGTCATGGGCTGCGTCATAGAGGGAGTCATCCATAATCTCTTCATCGCGAACGAAGAGGAAAAAGACGCGAAACGGAAAGAGATCGCAGCCCGGGAAGATAAGGAACGCCTCTTGGAGACCGTTTTCCGCGCGGTCCCCGTTCCCCTATACGTCAAGGACGCAGAACTGCGCTACACCTTCTGCAGCGATACCTTCTATGAGTTCTTCGCCGTCTCGCCGGCGGAAGTGCTCGGCCGGAAAATCGAGGACGTATTTGAGGAAGAATTGCAGAAGGGCTTCGGCGAGGCCGACCGGCGCATGCAGGATACGGGATTGGCCCAACGATTCTCCGCCAAACTGATGCGCTCCGGGAGAGAGATCCTCAGCATCACCGTGGTGAAAGTCCCCTTGACCGACCAACGGGGTAGGTTCGCGGGAACCGTCGGCGCGATCCTGGATGAAACCGACCGGTATGATCAGGAACGGAAGCTGCAGGCGCTCTTGGACGCCAATCGATCCAGCCTCGCCCTTCTCGGCCACGATCTCAAGAATCCGATCGGATCCTTCCGGAACCTGGTCCGTTCCATGGGGGACGACGAATGCGTTACGCCGGAAGAATTCCATGAGGTGCTCGCCGAGATGGGATCGAGCCTTGACGCGCTGTATCGCCTGCTCGAGGAACTGCTCGAATGGGCCAAGGCCGACGCTTCGGTCGGCGCCTTTTCTCCCGCGTACCTGCGCCTCGCCCCGAAGGCGAGGGCCATCCTCGACTTCTTCCGGATTGATGGCGAGAAGAAAGGGCTTACGCTCGAATCGAAAGTACCGGATGACCTCTCGGTCCATGCCGACGCGACCATGCTGGATGCCATCCTGCGCAACTTGGTCGGCAACGCCGTCAAATTCACCCCGCGGGGCGGCAAGGTCGCGATCACGGCCGAACGGGCGGAGACTGAGCGCGGGACCCGCGTGACGGTCTCGGATAACGGCATCGGCATGTCGGCGACGATGGTCGTCGCCCTGCTCAAGCGGGGACTGATACGGCATCGGCGCGGAACCGATAACGAGCCGGGAACGGGTTTGGGATTGAGCCTCTGCAGTCGCCTCATCGATCGGCACGGCGGAATCCTGAGCATAGAGAGCGTCGAGGGAAGCGGCAGCGCCTTTACGGTGTTGTTCCCCGACGGCGACCGTCCGCCCGCCGTCCGAACGGCTCCCGCCTGAGGCCGAGGCGCACGGGAACCGTTTCCGCGGCGATCGATCGAACCCGGCGCGGATTCCGTGCGCGTGCGCTATACGCCGGAAACGGCATCCGCAGCGAGGGCCGCCTTCACGCGTTCGGCCAGGAGCGCCGCTCCCGCGCGTACGGCCTCCAGGTCCGTCTCCTTGGGCCGGCCCTTGAATTCCACCGGCTCCACGAAATTCCACTGAAGCTTGTAGCGCTCGGCGATCTCGTCGAGATCCTTCTGCGCGCCGCCCGACCAGCCGAAGCTGCCGAACCGGAAGGCATGCCGGCGCTGCACGTGCTTGCGGCCCAACTCGCCCACGACCTCCGCCATGGGCGGAAACATCTGGTACTCGTAGGTCGGCATGGCCAAGACGATGCCCGTGCTCACCCATGCCGAAGCGAGGATGTCGCCGAGAGGCGTTTGGGGAACCCTGAATTCCCGGACTTCGAGCCCCGCGTCCCGCAGGGCTTTAACCGCGACCGGAACGGCCGCCTCGGTGTTCCCGTACATCGAACCCCATAGCACGGTGACGATGGGTTCCGCCGTCCCCGAATGGTACTTCACGCACTTCTTGTAAAGGTCGAGGATGCGCTGCGGGTCCTTACGCCATACGAGGCCGTGCCCCGGCGCGATGATCTTCAGTTTATCGCCGAGGAGCGATTCCACCTTGTCGATGGCCCGGCCGGTAGGGCCGGAGAAGGTCGCGACGATGTTCGCGTAATAGCGGAACACCTCGTTCGCGAAGAAATCGATTTCCTCCTCCGAGAGCTGATCGTCGTAAGGAGAGTCTCCCACCGCGCCGAAGCTGCCGAATGCGTCGCAGCTCATAAGGGTGCCGGTCATCGCGTCGAAGGTGGCCATGGTCTCGGGCCAGTGCACGTTGGGGATCTCAGCGAAGTGGAGGACGCGGCCGGCGCCGAGGTCCAGAGTATCTCCGTCGGTGACCGTGCGGACCTTCATCGAAGGGATGCCGTAGAAGGCCTCAAGGAGGGGGACGGCCCTCTTATTGGTGACGATCGTAAAGTCGTCGCCCCGGATCTTTTTGAAGTCCTCGAGCCAGCCCGAATGGTCGGGCTCCATATGGTTGATGACCACGTAGTCGATGTCGGCAAGGGCGATCCCCATCCGGTCGAGTTGGGAGAAAAGGGCGTCGGGGACCCCGTCCCAGCCGCACACGCCGTCCACGATGGCGACCTTCTCCCCCTTCACGATATACGAATTCATGGCGACCCCGTTCGGGATCGGCCAGAGGCCTTCGAACAGGATGTCGTAAACATTGGCCGAAAGGCGAAAAATACCGTCGGCCACCGAGGTTACGTTCGCGCTCATTCCATACCCCTTTAGTAATAATTATAATGAATCGCCGGGGTTTCGTCACGGGGGCTTCCGTCGATCAGCGCACTGTTTCCGCGCTCGCACCGGCCGATCCGGCCGTCCCGGCTGCCGGCGCCGCGGCTGAGGGACAGAGCTCCGCGAGGGGACAGGAAGCGCAGTCGGCGACGCCGGAGGGGCAGAATTCCCGGCCGAAGCGGATAAGGTTGACGTGGAGCGAAACGGCCGAGGGAGCGTCCAGGTCACGGAATACGAGCTCTTGGATGGCGTCCGCTCCGCCCCGCGTCGGCGCGGCCCCATCGTAGCCGTGCCAACCGAGGCGCCGCGACACGCGCCAAATATGGGCATCCACCGCGAAGGAACGATGGCCGAGGCCGAAGGATGAGACGCAGCGGGCTACTTTAAGGCCGACGCCGGGGAGCGAAAGGAGGAAACGCTCGCACTCTTGATCGCCCATGTCGCGGAGAGCTTCCAGGGTGGCGCCGCCGAAACGATCGCGAAGCGCGGCGAAGAGCGCGACGAGGTTCCGGGCTCGGCTCCGGAAGAGTCCGGCGGGCCTGAGCGGCGCGTAGAAAACCTCATCGCCCTCGCGCTCCGCGGCGAGCGCCGCGGCATCCCAGTCAGGATAGCGGGAACGCAGGGCGGCGTACGCCGCGTCGCAGTTCTCCACGGTAGTCCGCGTGCTGAGGAGGAACCAGACGAGCTGGTCCAGGACCGGCCCCCCGCTCTCGTCGGGATAGGCGCCGTACCGGTTCTCCAAGATAGCCGCGACTGCGCGTACGGGTGCGTTCATGGCCGTCGAGTCTCCACGGGAATCGGCGCCTTGGTCAAGGCGGCCTTGGTCAACGCGGCAATCGACGGCACGGCCACCGCGGGGCGGCTGCCGGCGCGGCTGCCGGCACGGCTGCCGCGGCGCGGCCTCCGATAAGGCGGAATCGCGGTTCGAAAATGCTGTGCTCGGATTGATCCCGGCGATCGGCGCGGCTATGTTTTCCGAGTAAACGAACGGAGGTACGACATGGGACATAGAGGAGCGGACGAACCGAAAAAGGTGCGCGCCTTGATACATATCGAACATGAACGCTTGGGCCTCATCCGGCCCAAGCTGGAAGAGCGGGGCTGCTCGATCGCGGAGACGCGGCTGTGGGCGGGGGAGCCCTTGCCCGTGCCCGGCAGCTTCGATTTCCTGATCGTCATGGGCGGCTCCATGAACGCGGATGAGGACGAGAAGTATCCCTGGCTCGCCGGAGAGAAGGAACTCATACGGCGAGCCGTAGCCGATCGTATACCGGTCCTCGGCGTTTGCCTCGGAGCGCAACTCATCGCCCGCGCCCTCGGCGCCCGCGTAGCGCCCATGGGGTACAAGGAGATAGGATGGTTCCCGGTACGCCCCGCGTTCGTCAGCCACCCCCTCTTTCCAGGCTTGGAGGGCGGTGCTCCGTTCGGAGTGGCCCACTGGCACGGAGACGCCTTCGAACTGCCGCCCGGCTGCGATCGGCTTTTCTCCTCCGACGCCTGCCTCGAGCAGGCCTTCGTCCTGCGCGGCTACCCCGTCGTCGGTTTACAGTTCCACCTGGAGCTGGACGAGCCCACCCTCGAGCGGTATCTCGCGGAGGGAGAAGAGGAACTCGCGGAAGGAGGCCTCTGGATCCAGTCCCCGGCGACCATGCTCGAGCTCCGCCGAAGGGAGGGGGAGCGGGCAGCGCGCGTCCTCGACGGCCTCCTCGGATCGCTATTCGTCGATGAAGCGTAAAATATGTAAAATACATCCTTGCCGCCCGTTAACTGAGGCGACTCCCCGTCGGGGCATGCGTTAAAATCGTTGCCGTGAAAGCAGTCTCCCGCTATTGGGCGTCCATCATCGCCGCGGTGTTCATCATTCTGCTCATCGCGCTCGCCGTCTACCAACTGAAGTGGATCGCGGATATGGGCGAACGCCAACACGCGCGGCTGACCCAGGATCTGGCCGAGACCGCGGAGGAACTCGCCCAGGCGATACGCGACGAGTTCTTGGTGCTGCCCGCCGTGTTCGGCATGGACGAGGCCAACGTCGAAGAAATCGTCACCCACGGCGAGTGGGACGACTTCAGCCGCCGGTGGAGGACCTGGAAAGTCTATGCCATGGACACTTCCATCGTCGCCGGTTTCCACATCGTGGATCTCGGCCGGCGCGGCTCGTCTTTGGCCGTGAGCACCTGGGATGGAGAGAGCTTCGTTCCGGACCGCACGCCGACGCTCGCAGCCGAGCTGGAGCGGAAGCTCCGGGAGCGCGGCCGGCATTTCGGAAGGGTCGCGCTTCCCCCTCCGGCGATCGACGACATCATCCTGCCGCTGGATCCGCGACGGCCCATCATATTCGTCATCCGTATCGACCGAGCGGCGGTGGCGCAGCGACTCATACCCCGTCTCGCCGATCGCTTCTTCCGCGGAAAGACCGACTATTTTTTCCGCATCTTGGAAGCGGATACCGGCAAGACGCTCTATACGACGCTCGGCTTACAGACTACCGCGATGTTCGCCCAACCCGATCTCCGATTCACCCTGAGCGGAGCGGAACGGCTCGACCTTTTCGCCGATCCTACGCCGTCCGGCGATCATCCCGTATGGACGCTCGAAGCGGTTCACCGCGCCGGTTCCCTGGCGGCGGTCGTCCGCGCGGAAAGCCTCAAGAACGAGCTCCTCGTGGTGGGACTCTTCATCCTGCTCGCCGGAGCCTTCATCATCCTCGCCGTCGGCGTCCGCCGCCAACAGGATTTCGCGGAACGGCAGAACGAATTCATAGCTTCCATCACCCATGAGCTCAAGACGCCCATCGCCGTCATCCGCGCCGCCGCCGACAATCTCGCGGACGGAGTCGTACGGGACCCCGAGCGTACCGTGAAGTACGGCGGCGCGATCAAACGGGAGAGCGGCCGCCTGGCCGACATGATCGATCGACTCCTCTCGTACGCCCGCGTCGGCGAAGGAAGCCAATCGAAATTCGAGAGCGTCGACCTTCGCCCGTTGGCGACCCGCGTCGTGAACGGCTTCCGCGCCGAACTGGAGGACGCCCGCTTCGAAGTGGACCTTTCGCTTCACGAGAATCCGGTCATGGTGCGGGGCGACACGGTCGCCCTCGAGTTCGCGCTCGGGAATCTCGTCTCCAACGCGCTCAAACACGCGCGCGAGGGGTTATACTTAGGCATCGATGTGCGCGTGGAACGCAATGAAAAGGATACTCCGATCAAGGGAGAATGGGCGGTCATTTCGGTCGCGGATCGAGGGCCGGGCATCGCTCGGCGCGAGAAGAAACTCGTCTTCGAGGCATTCTATCGCGGGAACATCGCCAAACAAACCCAAGTGCCGGGAAGCGGCATAGGGCTCGTGCTCGTACGCCGCGTCGCGGAAGCGCACGGCGGTTCGATACGCCTGGAAGATTCAGGCGAGATCGGTTCGACTTTCGTCGTCCGAATACCTTTGGAGGTCCGCAATGCCTGAAACCGTATCCATACTGTTGATCGAAGACGAACCGGGCCTCGTCATGACGCTCACCGATCGCCTGGAGGCCGAAGGATACCGTTGCGAATCCACGGCCGACGGGACGGAGGGCTTCCGCCTCGCCCGGTCCGGCAAGTACGGCGCCATCGTCCTGGACGTGATGCTGCCCGGCAAGAGCGGATTCGATATCTGCCGCGATCTGCGCGCCGCGCGGATCCGCACGCCGATCATCATGCTCACCGCCCGCAGCCAGGTGATCGATCGCGTGCTCGGCCTCAAGCTCGGAGCGGACGACTATATCTGCAAGCCCTTCGATATGTCCGAACTCTTCGCGCGGCTTGAAGCCCTCCTCCGGAGGACCATACCGGCCGCCGGGGACGTGAGCGCCGAATGCTCCGACGGCGCCAATTCCTGGGATCGGGCGGTAGCGCGCGGCCGCATCGATTTCGGCGGCTTCGTCGCCGACTTCGCCGAAGGCGTCGTGCTCCGCGACGGCAAAAAGCACGCGCTCTCCAGCCTGGAATACAAGCTGCTGGCCTACCTCTCCGAGCACCCGAACGAGATCATCTCTCGGGGACGACTCCTGGAGGCGGTCTGGGGATACGGCGACGAGACGGAAACCCGCACGGTGGACGTCCATGTCGCCTGGCTCCGCAAGAAGATCGGCGACACCGACCCCATTCCGCGGCACATCGCCACGGTGCGCGGCCTCGGCTACCGCTTCGTGCCGTAAGCCGCATACCGCCTACCCCAGTCGCCTCGCCGGTCCGCCTCGTCGCGGTCCTGGCCCGAGGCGAGGCTCTCGACTTCGGCCCCGCCAACGCCGTCGCCGCGGAGAGCTTCCGCGAGGAGGGCGCGGAATTCTGAACGGGGAACGGTCCGCGCGCCGAGGCTGCCCAGGTGCTGCGTCGGGAGCTGGCAATCGATGAAACGTACTCCGTCGTCGAAAAGGACGCGCGCGAGGGTAAGGAAGGCCGCCTTTGACGCGTTCGGCTCCAGGGCGAACAT
>JAEWSV010000563.1 GCA_023398155.1 Spirochaetota bacterium | reverse complement strand
ATCGTATACATCAACTGGATGAAGAAAGAGAGCTGGTTTACCGCGCTGATCGCGGCGGCGGCCTGCTCGCTATAAGCGTACAGCATGAGTTGATCAGCCGTCATGAGGGAGGTCCTCACGAGGTTCTCTATAAAGAAGGGCAGGATGATGGACGCGATCGGAGCGCGGGCTATGTCTTTAGGCATATGGATACGGACACTATGCACGAAAGCGGTTGCGTAGAGAAGTGCACAAGACGGTTATACGGAGGGAACCGGAGAAGGTCTTTTGTTGCGCGATGCGGAAAAGGCAGGTAGAATGTATACGTATACAAAGGAGCGTCCACTATGAAGATAACTTTCCCCCCGTATAGATTCCCGCTCTCCGCCGTCGCGCTCTCAGCGGCTGCAATACTCGCGTTCTCATGCGCAGGCTCGCCGGCCCGGTCCCCTTCCACGCCGAGACCGGTCTGGAGCGATGAATTTTCGGGTTCCAAGCTGGATGACTCGAAATGGGAGTATCAAATCGGAAACGGCTTCGGATCGGGGACCTCCTACGTCGCCGGATGGGGCAACGACGAGCTCGAATATTACACGGATCGCAAAGACAACCTCATCGTGAAAGACGGGATCCTCACGATCCGCGCCCGTAAGGAGCGCATCGAGGGGGAGGCGAACGGAGCGAAAGCGGCATTCGACTGGACTTCCGCCCGCATCCGGACGGCCGGCCGATTCTCCCGCGCCTACGGCCGCATCGAGATCCGCGCGAAGCTCCCCGCGGGGCAGGGCTTCTGGCCCGCGTTCTGGATGCTGCCCGAAGAGCCGGCCAAGTACGGCGTTTGGGCGGCCTCCGGCGAATTAGACATCATGGAAGGCAAAGGCGGCACGCCGGGCACCGTGCACCACACCATCCATTACGGCGCGTACTGGCCGAATAACGTCTACGCGACGACCGAATACGCGTTCCCCGCGTCCGACTCCACCGATTGGCACACGTACGCCGTTGAGTGGGTTCCCGGATCGATACGCTGGTACGTGGACGGCGTCCGGTCGGCCCACGAGGAAGCCTGGTGGAGCGCCTCTAAAACCAAGCCGACGAGCGACGCCGACCTCAATCCCTGGCCCGCGCCCTACGACAAACCGTTCCATATACTCATGAACCTCGCCGTCGGCGGGCGGTTCGGCGGCAACCCCGACGAGACGACGCCGCCCCAGGGGGATCTCCTCATCGATTACGTTCGCGTCTACGCCCTTCCCTCCGAGGACCGGGGAGCCGGGGAACGGCCCAAGATGATCTATCCCTGGACGAAGGTGGAGGCGCGCGCCGCGCGAGAGGACGGCAACCTGGTCTACAACGGTTCGTTCCAGGATACGGACGACGCGGCCGTGAGCGGCATCGCGGGTATCCCCGGCACCGACTTCTGGACGCTCTGGTCGGTCGGGGGCTCCCAGAAGGTGGAGACATCCGTCGTCGACGGCGCCCTCCATCTCGCGGTCACCAAGGTGAACGTCGGCCACGATTGGCACATCCAGCTCATGAACAAGCGGATCCCGATCGAGAAGGGTGCGCGCTACGCGCTTTCGTTCAAGGCCGGCGCCTCCGACGACCGAAAAATCTCGGTGGTAGTGGGCCAGGACGGCGGCGAATGGGACCGCTACTTGGACGGCAGGGCCGAGCTCGGGAGCGAGACCAGGACATTCAGCTACGAATTCACCATGAAGGAATCCACGAATACTGCCGCCTTCCTCCAGTTGCTCCTCGCGGCGGGGAACCACGACGATGACTACGAGCTCTGGTTCGACGACTTCGAGCTGAAAAAGCTGGATTGAAGACGGCCGCCCCGCATACGCGGCGCTGTATGAGCCGCCTATGCGGGCGATACGGGATGCGAAGGGTGTTGAGCCTATTGGAGATTATAGATATATTGAGCGAATGATCCGTCTCTTCGAATCGCGTAGTATATCGAGGAAGCTCACCCTTCCTTTCTTGGCTTCGCTCCTAATCGGAGCGTCCTTCGCGACGCTCCTCGTTTCCCGAAACGTAGCGACCTTTCTTTCCCATGCCGAAAGTTCCCGAAGGATCGAGTTGCTACGATCCGCCTCTGAACTGATCGGCGAATTGCAGAACGAACGGAACCTGAGCGTATGGTACCTAATGTCGACCGCGACCGAGGGCGACCTCCGCTCGCAGCGGATGCGTACGGACACGAAGGCCGGCATCTTCAGCCGGAATCTCGCCGGATCTATTTTGAAGCCGCAATCCCGCGCGGCCGCCGATTCCGCGCTGGAGACCTATCCCCGCATCCGGGAGCGTATCGATGCCCGCTCGGACTCCGCGCGGATAATCCGCGATCTCTTCACGGGAACTATCGAGAGTCTGCTTTCCGTTGAACCGACGATCGCGGTCTCGGAGCGGCGGAGCGAATTCGGCGCCGCCGTGACCGCCTGCGTGATCCTGGAACAAGGAAGGGAGGCCGCAGCCCAACTGCGCGACCGGATCTATCCGATCGCGCTGACCGGTAGCCCTGTCTCTCCGACGGAATCGAACGTGCTCAGGGATCTTTCCGCGCGGTTGCGGGCCAACATCGATTCGCCGGCGGTGATCCTGAGCGCGGGCGCCGATTCGCTCCTTGCCTTACGGGAGGACCCCGCTCGCCGGATGCTGGATGCCGCCCTGGCTTCCGTCGACGCCAACGCCGGGAGCGGCGGCTACGGTCTGGACGCGGCGAGCTTCAACACCGTCCTTTCGACCCTCGTCCGGCAGGGCGGAGATATCCTCGTCGGGGAAACGACCGCGATCTTGAAGTCCGCGCGGAAGGCCGAGCGCGAAGCCAAAGGGTCCAGCCTCCTCGCCGTGCTCTTGGCCGCGATCGGCTATGCGGCCGTCGGACTGTACGTCGCCCGCGCGGTGAACGGCGTTTCCGAAACTGCCCGCGCGGTATCCCTCTCCCTGTCGGAAATCGAAAAGGGGGGCGGCGACCTGACGAAGCGCTTGGAAATCCTCAGCTCCGACGAGCTCGGCGTCCTTGCGGGACACTTCAATGGGTTCCAGGCCACGCTCGACTCCATCGTGCGCGAAGTGAAGGCGTTCCTCGGCGACCTGGCCGGCCAGGGCCAGGAATTGTCCTCAGCCATGGCGGAGACAGCTTCCGCTGCCGTACAGATCAGCGCGAACGTGGACAGCGTCAAGCGCCGAACCGAAGACCAGAGCGCGGGCGCCACGGAATCGGCGGCTACGGTGCGCAGGATGGCTGAAAGCCTTCACGCCCTCGGCGACCTCATCGAAAAGCAGGGAAGAAGCGTCGCGAACTCGTCCGAATCGATCGAGGAGATGGTTTCCAACGTCCGGTCGGTGACGCGGAACGTGGAGCGCATGGGCGACGAGTACGAGAAACTCGTAACCTCAGCCGACGCCGGCCGCGGGGTGCTCGACAAGGTAGTCGCCGACGTTCGGGATATCGCGGGCCGGTCGGACCGCCTGCGCGACGCGAATAACCTCATCTCAGCCATCGCCGCGCAGACGAACCTCTTGGCCATGAACGCCGCCATAGAGGCCGCCCACGCCGGAGACGCGGGCAGGGGCTTCGCCGTCGTGGCCGACGAGATCCGCAAACTCGCCGAGAATTCCTCGCGGCAGTCCAAAGCCATCGCCTCCAACGTCCGGGACATAGCAGGGGCCATAGACGCGGTCGCGGGATCCTCCATCACCGCGAGCGCCAGCTTCACGGACATCGTGGCGCAGATCCGCCGCCTCCATGAGCTGGAGGCAGGGATTAAGCTGGCCATGGCCGAACAATCGGAGGGATCGACGCAGGTGCTGGAATCGCTCAGCCTCATCAACGAGGTGACCGCCGAAGTACGGCGGGGCGCAGACGAGATGCGGGAAGGCGCCGACGCCGTCCAGGGCGAGATGTCGCGGCTCCTGGACGCGAGCGCGGAAATCGAGCACAGCATGACGGAAATTGCCCAAGGCGCCGCCGAAGTGTCCCAGTCCTCCACCGAAGCCGCGGACATGGCGGTCAAGACGAAAGAGGACATAAGCGCGGTTGCCGCCCTCATGGGACGCTTCACGACCTCGTGAGCCGGACGCTTCGCTTTTCGGCCGGAAAACCATATAATTATGCGGTAAACCGGCCTGAGATCCGCGCATCGCTTCTTCGGCCGGTCCATCGACCAATCCCCAATGAGAGGTGAACGTATGTCAATCCATATCGCGGCGAAAAACGGCGAAATAGCCGAAGCCGTCTTGCTCCCCGGCGATCCGCTCCGGGCCAAATTCATCGCCGAAACCTTCTTCGAGAATCCGGTGCGCTACACCGACGTTCGCAACATGTTCGGCTACACCGGTACCTACAAGGGCAAGCGCGTCTCCGTCCAAGGCACGGGCATGGGCATCCCCTCGATCTCGATCTACGTGAACGAACTCTTCAAGGATTACGGCGTGAAACGCGCCATCCGCGTCGGTACGGCGGGCAGCCTTCAGGCGGACGTGAAGATCCGCGACCTCGTGATCGCGATGAGCGCCTCCACCGATTCCGGCGCTAATTCCATCCGGTTCGAAGGCCGGAGCTTCGCGCCGACGGCCAGCTTCAAGCTGCTCAAGGCGGCCTACGACGCGGCGGTGGGACGCGGTTGGGAGCCCAAGGTCGGCAACATCGTCTCCTCGGACATGTTCTACACGGAGAATCCCGACGACTGGAAACTGTGGGCCAAGTTCGGCGCCCTAGCCGTGGAGATGGAAGCCGCCGAGCTCTACACCCTGGCCACCAAGTACGGCCGCGAAGCCCTCGCCATCCTCACGATCTCCGACAGCCTCGTCACCCACGAGGCCACGAGTTCGGAGGAGCGCCAGTCGACCTTCACCCGCATGATGGAAGTCGCCCTGGAAGCCGCCCTCTCCTGATATCCTTTGCGCGCGGCCGCCTCAACGCTAACCGCGCGCGATCCTATCACCGTTCCCGCCTCGGGCCGCGTCCGCCCCGTACAATGCCCCCC
>JAEWSV010000475.1 GCA_023398155.1 Spirochaetota bacterium | reverse complement strand
GAACGGCATAGCCGCCGACGAGTCCACGTAGGCCGCGGGCCGGCCGCCGTTGGACGTCAGTCGGCCAGGAAAGCGTCCACCAGGCCGAGGAGGTCTTCGTAGCCATCCACGGCCGGCACCTCGGGATGCTGCCGTACGATGGCGGAAGGGGCCCGGAAAAGGCCGCCGGAGTCGGCGGCCTTTATCATGTTGAGGTCGTTGTACGAATCTCCCGCCGCGAACACGCGCATGTTGAGCGTCTTGAGGGCTTCCACGGATTTCCGCTTGCCGTCCTTTTGCCGGAGCGCATAGCCCGCGACGGACCCGTCGGGCGCGATCTCCAGGGAGTTACAGAAGAGGGTGGGGTAGCCGAGCTTGGCCATGAGCGGGGCCGCGAATTGGCTGAAGGTGTCGGAGAGGATAATGAGCTGGGTTCGCTCCCGCAAAGAGCGGACGAAATCCAAGGCTCCCGGCAGGGGATCCATGGTGCCGATGACCCGCTGGATGTCCGCGAGCTTCAAGCGGTGCCGTTCGAGCAGGTCGATGCGGAAGCGCATCAGCTTGTCGTAATCGGGTTCGTCGCGCGTGGTGCGGGAGAGTTCGGGGATTCCCGTGGCTTTTGAAAATTCGATCCATATCTCGGGTACCAGGACCCCTTCCAAATCAAGACAAACGATGCGCATCATGGGCGCCAGAATACCGGGGAATGCGCGGATGCGGAAGAGCGGTGGCGCTTTTTCGCCGCTTGGCGGTGAGAATCCCCGGTTATTGCGGTTATAGTAGCGTGCATAAATCGGCATCGGACGCGTCGATGCGTGGAGGATTGTTATGGACGACTACCGGAACGCGGCCCTCGCCGCGGAAAAGAGAGCGGAAGATCTGCTCAAGCGGATGACGCTCCGCGAGAAGGCCGCGCAACTGAGCGGCATCTGGGTCTTCGAGATCCTAGAAAAATTCACCTTCAGCGAGCGGAAGGCTCGCGGTCGGATGGGCGAGGGCATCGGCCAGATCACGCGGCTCGGGGGCGCGAGCAACTTCTTGCCCGCGCAAGCCGCCGCGGCAGCGAACGAGATCCAGCGTTTCCTCGTGGAGTCCACCCGCCTCGGCATTCCCGCCCTCATCCACGAGGAATCCTGCTCCGGCTACCTTACGCGGGGGGCGGACGTATTCCCCCAGGCCCTCGGCATCGCGTCGACCTTCGAGCCCGATCTCGCCGAGGAGATGGGCCGCATCATCCGCGAGCAGATGATGGCCCTGGGCGCGCGCCAAGCCCTCGCCCCGCTCCTGGACGTCACCCGCGATCCGCGCTGGGGCCGGACGGAGGAGACCTTCGGCGAGGACCGCTGCCTCGTGTCCCGCATGGGCGTCGCGTATATCCGCGGCCTCCAGGGGGAATCCCCGGTCGACGGCATCGTCGCGACGGGGAAGCATTTCGTCGGCTACGGCGCTTCGGAAGGCGGCATGAACTGGGCTCCGGTCCACCTCGGCGAGCGCGAACTCGCCGAGACTTACCTCTACCCCTTCGAGGCCGCCGTGCGGGAAGCGGGGCTCCTTTCCATCATGCCGGGTTACCACGAGCTGGACGGCATTCCCTGCCACGCGAACAAGCGTCTCCTCTCCGACGTGCTCCGGGACGAATGGGGCTTCGACGGGCTCATCGTGAGCGACTACTTCGGCATCAACATGATCCACGACCACCACGGCGCAGCCGCCGACAAGAACCGCGCGGCGCGGATGGCCCTGGACGCGGGCGTGGACGTGGAACTCCCCTCCACCGACTGCTACGGCGAACCGCTCGTGGAAGCGGTGGAGAAGGGGCTCGTACCCCTCGCCCTCGTGGAAAAGTCGGTCCTCCGCGTCCTCGAGATGAAATTCCGCCTCGGCCTCTTCGAGCGGCCGTTCGTCGACGTCGCCGGCGCTCCGGCCCATTTCAGGACCGAGGATCAGCGTCGTTTCGCCCGCAGGGCGGCGGAAAAATCCATCGTGCTGCTCAAGAACGACGGCATCCTCCCCCTTTCGCGGGAACGGAAGCGGATCGCGGTCGTCGGGCCCAACGCCGACTCGGTGCGCCATATGCTCGGCGATTACAGCTATCCCGCCCACGTGGAGTCGCTCCTCGACATGGGAGCGGACAACTACGCTGACTCGCCGCTCCCCGACGGCGTGGCGGACGCGGCGGGGTCGTTGCCGGAGATGGAGTCGGTGCTCGCGAGCCTCAAGGCTGCGGCGAGCGAGATCGTCTTCGACTACGCGCCGGGCTGCACGGTGCGCGGCGGCACCGACGAAGACTTCGACGCGGCGGTCGCGGCTGCCCGGAAGAGCGACCTCGTGATCGCGGTGCTCGGAGACAAGGCGGGCCTCATCGACGATTGCACCTCCGGCGAGGCGCGCGACCGGTCCACGCTCGAGCTGCCGGGGCGCCAGGAAGCCTTGCTCGAAGCCCTCGCGGAGACGGGCGTTCCGGTCGTCGTCGTCCTCATCGCGGGCCGCCCGTACCCGCTCATGCGGTCTCGGGATAAGCCGGCCGCCGTCCTCATGGCCTGGTTCCCCGGCGAGGAGGGCGGCGCGGCGATCGCCTCAGCCCTCTTCGGCGACGTGAACCCCGCGGGAAGGACGCCCATCAGCTTCCCCCGCTCGGTCGGCCAGATCCCGGTCTACTACGGCCACCGACCCTCCGGCGGGCGGACCCACTGGAAGGGCGACTACGTCGACGAATCGACGAAGCCCCTCTATCCCTTCGCCCACGGCCTCTCCTATACGACGTTCGAGTACGCGGATCTGGCGCTGAGCGCCGCCGCGGACACCGCCGGGAGCTTCGAAGCGTCGTGCACGGTGAAAAACGCGGGAAAAGTCGACGGCGAGGAAGTCGTGCAGCTCTACGTGCGCGACGTGCTCTCGGATATCACGCGGCCGGTGAAGGAACTCGTGGGCTTCGTCCGCGTGGCGATCCCCGCGGGCGTTTCGCGCCGCGTGCGCTTCACCGTACCGGCTGAACGCCTGGCCTTCCTGGACCGCGATCTCCGGACCGTGGTTGAGCCCGGCGAACTGGCCGTCATGATCGGCTCATCTTCCGCCGATATCCGGCTGTCGGGCAGCTTGGAGCTCACCGGGCCGACTCGGGTCGTCCGTAGGCGGTTCGATACGGCGGTCGCGGTGGAGTAGGGGGACCGGCGGCCGCCGATCTCGCTGTTCGCGCGGGAGATTTCGCCCCTGCTCCCTTCGATTTCCGCGGTGCCGGCCCGCGTCAACCGCATCTTCATACATGCCTCATAGACAATATCGCGCTTCATTATTATGGCGAATAGACATGTTCTTAAGGAGCTGCGCTGTTCTTTTCTTGAGATCTTGGAGCTTGACTGTACGAGGAATGCGTTACAATCATGGTAAGCATTTACCGGATTTTCTCCGGATAAGGAGTCGAATCATGGTTCGAAAGCTGTTGTTCCTTGTCGTTTGCGCCGTCGCTATCCTCTCGCCGCTCTCCGCGCAGACCAAAGTGCGGCTCGCGGCGATATTCCCCGGATCAATCCAGGACGCCGACTACAACGCCCTCGGATTCGTCGCCATGCAATCCGTGGAGAAGAAGTACAAGATCGAGACCGCTTTCTCCGAACGCGTCGCCGTGCCCGACGCCGAGCGCGTGCTCCGCGAGTACGTGAACGAAGGCTTCAACGTCATCTGGGTCCACGGCAACCAGTTCAACAGCGCGGCCGACAAGGTGGCCGACGCCTATCCGAAAACCACCTTCATCGTGGAGGGCGACGGTAAGCCCGCTAACGCGAAGGCGAACATGTGGTACGTGGACCGGAACTACTACACCGGATTCTACGTGCTCGGGCGCCTCGCCGCCGTCGCGACGAAGTCGGGTAAGGTCGGTTGGCTCGGCGGACTCGAACTTCCCTTCACCCGCGGCGAGATCAACGCGGTCAAGCAGGCCATCAAGGATTCGGGCAAGAACGTCAGCTTCGAGTACGTATACGTCGGCGATTTCAACGACGCCGTTAAAGCTCGGCAGGGCGCGGAGGGCCTCATCTCCAAGGGCGTCGACGTGATCATCAGCGCCGTGAACCTGGGCAACTTCGGTATCTACACGGCGGTCAAGGAAGCCAAGCAGAAGGTCTACTTCACCACCACGTATACGTCCAAGAAAGAACAAGCGCCGCAGAACTACCTGACCGCCGACGTCTTCGACTTCAACGTGGTGCTCGCGCAGGTCCTGGACAAGATCATCGCGGGCCAGAAAGGCGGCGACATCGTCATGGAATACGGGACCGGAAAGGCCCGGCACACCGACTTCCCGCTCTCCAACGTCGACGCGAGCGTCAACGCGCAGATCCAGAAGATCGCCAACGACGTGGCGGCCGGGAACATCAAGGTCGTGAAGAACCTCGCGACGATTCAGTAGAGGGTCCGCGATGGAAGATATCTTGCTCGAAGTGCGGGGGGCTCGGAAAGCGTTCGGGGAAGTCAAGGCTCTCGACGACGTCTCCATGCGAGTCCGTAAAGGTTCGATACACGGGTTGCTGGGCGAAAACGGGGCGGGGAAATCCACCCTCATGAACATCCTGTACGGCCTATACTCACCCGACTCGGGCGAGATGTATCTGGAAGGAAAGCGGACCGAGATCAAGTCTCCGGCGGACGGGATAGCCCTGGGAATCGGCATGGTCCACCAGGTTTCGACGCTCGTCGGAGAATTCACCGCCGTGGAGAACATCGCCTTGGGGGCGGGCGGCCATAGGTGGACCCTGCCGCTCGCCGAGGAAGCCGAGCGGATCGCGCAGTTGGCCCGAGAAACCGGCTTCGAGATACCGCTCGACCGCAAGGTGAAGGAGCTGAGCGCCGGCGTCAAGCAAAAGGTGGAGATCCTCCGGGCCCTCCGCCGCGGCGCCAAGCTCCTCATCCTGGACGAGCCCACCACCTCGCTCGTAGAGAGCGAGTTCCGCAGTCTCCTCGTGTCGCTCCGCGCCCTCGTGGCGCGGGGCGTCACCATCATCTTCATCACCCATAAGATAAAGGAAGTCCTGGAATCGTGCGACGAGGTCACCGTGCTCCGGCGCGGCCGCGTCCAGGGCCAACTGGACAAGAGCCATCTTTCCATGGATACGCTCGTCAAGCTCATGTTCATGGAAAAGGATATCTCAGTCACTGAGAACGCCCTCCCTGTGGTCAAGCTCGGCCGATCCAAGAAGAGCGCGGACAACGTCCTGGAGCTCATCAGCGTAAACACCAAGCCAGCCTCCGGGAAGCGGGGACGGGGCCTCACCGACGTCTCTTTCTCGCTGCGCGGTGGAGAGATACTCGGCGTCGCCGCCGTTTCCGGCAACGGGGAGAAGGATCTCGCGGAAATCCTCTTTAAGACATACCGGATCAAATCGGGGGACATCCGCGTGGCCGGGCGGAGCGTGCTCGGCCTCGGGACCACCGAAGTCTTCGCCCTCGGAGTCTCGTACACTCCCGAGGACCGCATCCAGGAGGGCATCCTGCCGGAAGCGTCCATCGTGGAGAACGTGCTTCTCGGCCATCATACCGAAGATCGCTTCACCCTCGCCGGCGCCTTCGTGAACTGGCCCGCCGCGCGCGAGGTCGCGAGGCGGACTATAGAAGAGTATTCGGTGGCGACGCCGAGCGAAAACCTCGCCGTGCGCCGCTTGTCGGGCGGCAACATCCAGAAGGTCATCATGGGACGCGCCTTCGTTTCCGACGTGAAACTGCTCGTGACGCACAATCCGACCTCCGGCGTCGACATATCGACGGTGGAGTTCATCTACGGAAAGCTGGCGAAGATGCGGAAGGCGGGTAGCGCGGTGCTGTGGATCCACGAGGACGTGGACGAGCTCATGATGCTCTGCGACCGCATCGTCACGCTCCACGCCGGCCGCGTCACCGGCGTCTTCGAGCGCGCCCGTTTCGACAAGTTCAAGATCGGGTTGGCGATGATCGGAGGCGCGGCATGAACGCGAAGCGTCTCCTCTCCAAGGTCGGCCGACAGGCCTTCATCTACCTCCTCGCCCTCGGCCTCGCGTTCGGCGTGCTCGCGGTCCTGGTCGCGGCTATGGGCTTCAACGTGCCGCGCGCTTTCCGCTACCTCCTGACCGCCTCGTTCAAGTCGTCCTTCGGCTTCCAGGAGACGATCAAGAAGACGGTTCCCCTCATTTTCACGACCTACGCCTTCTCCATACCCTTCATGATCAAATTCTTCAACATCGGAGGCTGGGGCCAGATGATGATGGGCGGGACGATCGCTGCCGCGGTCGGCCTCTCCCTGGCAGGACTGGGCTTACCGGCCTGGATCCTCTTGCCGCTGTTGATCGTCGTCGGCACCGTCGCGGGAGGGCTCTTCGGCGCTGCAGCCGGCGGCCTCAAGTCGAAGTACGACATCAATCCCATCATCTCCACGATCATGCTCAACTTCGTCGCCCAGCACTTCCTGAACTTCATCGCCACGGCGAAGCACTTCAAGGATCCGGCGGAGGGCCATCCGATCACCCTCCCCCTGCCCGCCGAAGGCACGCTCGGCTTCATCGGCGGGTACCCCGTGTCCTTCCTATTCGCCCTGGGGGCCATCGTCTTCGTGGCCGTCTTCCTGGACCGCACGCGCGCGGGCTTCGAGATCCGGGCCGTCGGACACAACCAGACCGCCGCGCAGACCTACGGCATCCCCTTCTCCCGGACGATACTGACGAGCTTCTTCATAGGCGGAGCGCTCGCGGGCCTCGGAGGAACGCTGGAAACCATCAACATACACGGTAAGCTGATCGAAGGCTTCGCGAAGACGAGCGGCGCCCAGTACGGCATCTTCGGCATCCTGACCTGCCTTGTGGTCGGCGGACATCCCTTCGGCATACCCTTCGCCGCCTTCTTCATGTCGGTCATGCTCGTCGGGGCCGATTCCTTGCAGCGGTCCATGCGTATTCCGGTGGAACTCGTCTTCCTCGCGCAGGGCATCATCGTGCTCTTCATCGTGACCGTTCGGGAATCCCTGAACGCGAAGCGGAAGTAGGGGGACGAAATGGAATTCCTGACGAACCTGCTCTTCCAGATCATCCTCTACGCGACCATCTACACGATCGCGAGCCTCGGCATCATAATCTCCGGCAGGGCCGGCATCTTCAACGTCGCCGCGGAGGGCATCATGCTCGCCGCCGCTTCTACCGGCTTCATCGTCGCGTTCTTCACCGGTAGTTGGATCGCGGGCTTCGCCGTGGGAGCCCTGACCGGGGCTCTCTTCGGCTTCCTCCTGGCCTTCATCCACGATCGTTTCCGGGTGAACCAGTTCATACTCGGCATCTGCCTGGTGATCCTCGGCTCGGGGGCGGCGGATCTCCTCTACAAGATGGTCATGGGCGTGCGCTTGGATGCGCCCACGGCTCCGCCCACGCCGGTCTGGAACGTCCCCTTCCTTTCCGAGGCGCCCATCCTCTCCGCGCTCTTCTCGGCGAACGCCGTCGTATGGTTCATGTACGCCGCGACCTTCGTCGCCTGGTGGTTCTTCTACCGAACCCAGATGGGACTGGAGACCCGCGCCATCGGCGAGAATCCGAAGTCGGCCGACGTGACCGGCGTGAACGTCCGGCTGGTCCGGCTCCTCGCCACCGTCGTCGGTTCCGCCCTCATCGGAATCGCGGGAGCCTACATACCCATGGTGATCACCGAGACCTATACGCCCGACATCAGCGCGGGGCGGGGTTTCATGGCGGTCGGCATCGCGATCTTCGCCGGCTGGAAGCCCCAACGGGCCATCCTCGGCGGACTCCTGTTCTCCGCGATAGAGGTCCTCAGTTTCCAGCTGCAGATGCTGCCCATCCCGATTCCGTATCAGGTCTTCCTGATGCTGCCTTTCCTCGCGGTGCTCGCGGTGATGGTCATCTTCCGCAAGACGATCGAGTATCCGGCGTCCATCGGAAAACCCTACTACCGGGAGTAGATCGATCGAAGGGGCGCGGATCCCTTCCGCGTCCCGTCCGTCCTTATCGTCAGCCGCGCGGGACGCGTACGTCGTTTACCGGATACGTGGGCCTGCCGCCTCGGATGGCGGCCACGACGTTGCGGGCCGCCTTTTCCTTAAGTTCCACGATGGATTCCTCGCTGTAATACGAGCAATGGTCGCTGAGGACGACGTTGTCCATGGTCCTGAGCGGGCTGTCGGCTGCGAGCGGTTCCTGCTCGTACACGTCGAGGCCCGCCGCCCGGATCTTATGCGAGAGGAGGGCCGCGCAGAGGGCGGCCTGATCCACGACGGGACCGCGGGAGGTGTTGACGAGGATCGCGTTCGGCTTCATGAGCGCGAATTCCTTCTCGCCGAGGAGATGCCTCGTTTCGCTCGTCAGGGGCGGATGGACGGAGACGAAGTCGGAGCTGCCGAGCAGGTCCCGGAGGCCGCACTTCTCGCCGCCGCGATCGGCTATGGTCCGCTCGTCCACGTAGGGGTCGTAGACGAGCACCTTCGCGAAGTTGAACCCGGCGAGTTTCTCGTGGAGGCGCCGCGCGGTCCTGCCGTAGCCGATGAGCCCCAGGACGCTCCCCGCGATCCGGTTGACGCGTTGGCCTCCGAAATCGTCCCACTTCCCCGCGCGGATGGACTTGTCCTTGTAGACGATGAGCCGCGCGCAGGCGAGGAGGAGGGCGGTGGCCTGGTCGGAGACCTCTTCCTTGGAATAATCGGGCACGTTGGATACCCAGATGCCGGCCGCCGCCGCCGCGTCGAGATCTATGTTGTCGTAGCCGACTCCGTACCGCGAAAGGATCCGGCACTTGCCGAGGCGCCCGATGACCGACGCGTCGATCTTGCGGAGGTTCACCAAGATCCCGTCGGCCTCCGCCGCTTCCCGCAGGAAACAGGACTCGCTCTCTTCGGGGAGCAGGCGAAGTTCCATTCCGGCGGCGGCGAGTACTCCCCGCTCGATCTCGTAATTCCCGGCATACCGGTCGTCGCTGACTATGACGCGTATATCTCCCATTGGCGGCTCCTCCATTCGATGTCGGCTTCCTATGATATCAGATACTACGAACGGCCGTAGGCTGTCAGCGGAATTTGACACCTCGTCCATCACGTTGTACACCGGTTGGTACTATTTCATCGGTAGCGATGTTCAGGAGCGTACTGGATGACGGTCAGGCAGAAACTTGCGGCGATCGGGATGTTGGTTTTCGTGGGCTTCGCTTCGATTTCAATTACGGTCATCGTCTCCATCCGTAACGTGCAGGCCCTCAACCGTCTCGCCTTGGCCGGCCGCACCCTCACCGCGGATTTCTTGTCCTTTTCCGGCCATGGAAAAGACATGCTCACCACGGGCGACCTCGCCGACGTCCTGAAGGCCTGGGAAGAGTCCCGGGACAAATTTTCAATGCGGTATACGGCATTCATCGACTCGCCCTCCCTCAAGTCTTTTTTCAAATCGGGAGAGCGCGGCCGGGAGTTGGGGGATCTCACCACGTTCTTGGAAGTCGTTCTGAATAACGCGGATGACGTGAGTAGCCGGGTGCGGGCTCTGGTCTCCGCTCACGGGACGAACGGAGTCGTTCCGGGGTTGATGTCGGGCTACGGCCAGACGGGCGATACGGGCTTCGTGACCGCGTCTTCCAAGGTAAACCTCGTCATCGGCATGAACGGGACGCTTTCGGCCAAGCTGGAAAAAGTGATTGACGACCTGGCGATGATCGTGGACGCCGCGGTCGCCCGGCTCATAGCCATCGTCATCTTCACCGCCCTCGCCGTCACCATCCTGATTCTGCTCTTCTTCTTCCTTTTCGCCCGCAGCTTGGCCCTGAGGTTGGCCGCGGTGGGCTCTTCCATGAAAACCCTCCAGGAGAGGGATTTTACGGTGAAGCCCGAGATCCGCGGAAAGGACGAGCTTGCGGTGATCGGCGTGGCGTTGAACGGTTTCATAGACGATTTCTCTTCCGTGATCCGGGGCGTGAAGCGCATCGCGGCGGAATCGGCGAACCTGAAGAACGAGGTCACCGGCGCATCCGTGGAGTCGGCCGCGGCCGTGGAGGAGATGACCGCGAGCATCGTCTCCATCTCGGAGCGGATCAGGGACTTCATGACGCACCTTGAAGCCTCGTACGCCGATGTCCGGGATATCACGCGGAGCATCGACAACCTCGCGTCGCGGATCGAAGGAGAGACCGCCTTCGTGAGCCGGTCCACGGCTTCGGTGGAGCAGATGACGAGCTCCATCGGGAGCGTCGCGAACATCACGGCCCAACGGAAGGCGGCCGCGGAGGATCTGGTGGCGACCACGAAGTCCGGAGGAGAGGTCATCGCGAAGACCGCCGCGAGCGTCCGGGACATCGTGCACGATCTCGGGAAGATCACCGAGATCGTCGCCATCATCGACAACATCTCCAGCCTGACGAACCTCTTGGCGATGAACGCCGCCATAGAGGCGTCCCACGCGGGAGCCGCTGGCAAGGGCTTCGCCGTAGTCGCGGAGGAGATCCGCAAGCTCGCCGACGCGACCAACGAGAATTCCCGGAACATAAAGGCCATGGTGGGCGGCATCTCCGCCAAGATGTCCGCGGTCCTGGACATGAGCGAGAAGAGCCGGACCGCCTTCCTCGACGTCGACAAGGAAGTCCAGTCGACGAGCGCGGCCATGGCGGAGATCTCCGGCGCTACGGGGGAACTCGCCCAAGGGAGCACGGAGATCATGAAGGCCATGCTGGAGCTTTCCGGTCTCGTCCAAGAGCTCGAGGGAGAAACCGAACGGATGCGGGAGCGCACCGATTCCATTCAGGAAGGGATGCGGAAGATCGAAGAGGTGTCGGTCATGCTGAAGAACGGCATGGAAGAGATCGAGGTAGGAACCAAGGAACTCAATGAAACCATGATGCACGTCAACGACCTGCAGCTCAAGAGCGGAGAGTCCGTGGAACTCGTCCTGCGGGAAGTGACGAATTTCAAGACCCGCGATGAGGGCGACTTGGTCGAACTCGAGGCGGAGGAATAGGGCTGTCCATGTACGGCGCGTCGGAGGGTCTCCGCTCGGCGGCCGCGGACTACCGCCGGCTCTTGGACCGCGGGTATCCGGAATCGGCTTCTCTCAAGCGCATCAGGGGATCGGCATCGGCTGGGCAAGGACGAGCGGCTGTTCCTTTTCCGCGGGTTATTCGGGACCGAAGCCTCGGCCCGGCGCGCGGGCTTCGTGGTTTCCGATCGGCGCTGGGCGAGTGAGGATGCGCTACCTCAAATC
>JAEWSV010000464.1 GCA_023398155.1 Spirochaetota bacterium | reverse complement strand
GGCTGACGCTCTATCCAGATGAGCTAATCTCTCTTATTCAGCAAACGTATCCGATCCCTCCTCCCCTGTCAAGCCGACGCTATTCGAGTCTTGCAGGACGAAGGGCCAATTGACACGGTCGCCAGGGGCGAAGATCATACAGCCACAATGGAACCAATCATTCTTGCTTCGGGGTCGCTGAGGCGGCAAGATTATTTCCGTCTGCTCGGCATTCCGTTTAGCATCATGCCCTCCCGCGCGAGCGAGGAGATGACTCCCGGGCTTGATCCTCGATCCCAAGCGGAGGCCATCGCCCGCCGCAAGGTGGATGAAGTCGTCAAGACGCTGGAAGGGCGCCTACCGCCGTGGATACTCGGCGCGGATACCGTCGTCGTCGTGGACGGAACGGTGTTCGGCAAGCCGGCCGACAAGGAAGACGCGAGGAACATGCTCAGGGCGCTCTCGGGCCGCGAGCATGAAGTCGTCACCGCCCTCGCCCTCTACAACGGTCGGAAAAAGTCGATCGATTGCCGCTCCAACCTAAGCTACGTCCGCTTCGCGCAGCTCTCCGAGGCCGAATTGGATTGGTACCTCGAGACGGGAGAATGGCAGGGAGTCGCGGGGGCGTATCGCATCCAGGGATTAGCGGCCTGCTTCATCGCCGAGATCAAGGGGTCATATAGCTCCATCGTGGGCTTGCCAATGCACGATTTTTATGTCATGTTACGAGAGAACGGCTATCCGTATTCGGGCTCCTAGCCGTTCATATTTTCCGCCGCCAGGAGTATATCTCCGGGTCGGTGAGATACAGTGAAGGCGTCGATCCGCCTCTCCGCAACCGGTCTCCGCAGTTTCGCCCTCCCAATGCGGGCGGTCGTGCGCGGAGGCAGGCAGAGGCTCAGGCCGGGTCGAGCGCAGGAGGACACTTTGGCAGTAGTTACGATGAAGAGCCTGCTCGAATCGGGCGTGCACTTCGGCCACCAGGTCAAGCGTTGGGATCCGCGCATGAAGAAGTACATCTTCGCGGAGCGGAACGGCATCCATATCATCGATCTCCAGAAGACGATCCAGGCCATCAAGGAAGCGTACGACGCCGTACGTAAAACCGTGTCCTCCGGCAAGACCGTCCTGTTCGTCGGCACCAAGAAGCAGGCCCAGCAGGCCATCCAGAAGGAAGCCGAACGGTGCGGCATGTTCTACGTCAACAACCGCTGGCTCGGCGGTATGCTCACCAATTTCACCACCATCAAGAAATCCTTGCTCCGCCTCAAGAAGCTTGAGAAGATGGAAGTCGATGGCACCTTCGAGAACCTGACCAAGAAGGAAATCGCTTCTCTCGCCAAGGAACGCGCCAAGCTCCAGAAGAACCTCGGCGGCATCAAGGAAATGAAGGATCCTCCCGGCATCCTCTTCATCATCGACACCCGCAAGGAAGCCATCGCGGTCGCCGAAGCCCAGCGCATGGGTATCCCCATCGTCGCCGTCGTCGATACCAATTGCAATCCCGAGGGCATCGATTATCCGATCCCCGGAAACGACGACGCCATCCGCGCCATCACCCTCTTCACCCAGATCATCGCCAACGCCGTCGTCGAGGCGGACAACGAGGCGGGCCTCAAGATCATCGAGACCCTCAATGACGACGAGAACGCCGAAGAGGTGGTCACCGACGCGTCCGTCCGCGAAGAGGACCAGGAAATCGACATCGAGTCCTACACCGCGGAAGCCGCTCCGGCCGCGCCCGCGGCCGTCGCCGAGGAAGTCGAGGAAGACGCGCTCCCGGTGGACGTCGACAAGGTATACGAGACCAAGTAACGAGGCAGCTCCGGGCCGAGGCTCGGAGCTCGTTACCGATATGAGCGCGAATCCCGAAGGGATTCGCGGGATCGCCGTCGCCGGCAAGCGCCTCGCGGCGGAGACCCAAGGAGATTGGACGTGGACATCAAGGCATCCGACGTAAAGGCCCTGCGCGAGAAGACCGGCGCGGGCATGATGGAATGTAAGAACGCGCTCGTGGCTTGCGAAGGCGACTTCGCCAAGGCCGAGAAGCTTCTCAAGGAGAAGGGCCTCGCCGCCGTGGAAAAGCGCGCCGACCGCGCGACGAACGAGGGCAAGGTGTTCGTGAAGGTTGCGAACGGCAAGGGAGTCCTCGTGGAACTCGCCTCCGAGACCGATTTCGTGGCCCGCAACCCCGATTTCATCGCCCTCGGCGGCGCGATCGTGGATCGCGTCTTTGAGAAGGGCTATTCGGACATCAATCCCGAACTGAGCGCCATGGTCGACGACCTCGCCGTCAAGATCCGGGAAAAAATGGGCCTTAAGAGGGTCAAGGTCGTCGCCGGCGGCCCCAACGACTACCTGACGAGCTACATCCACGGCGACGGCGCGATCGGCGTCGTCGTGAAGCTCTCCGCCGACAAGAGCGCCGCCCTGGACGACGAGCGCGTCAAGGCGTTCGCCTTCGACCTCGCCCTCCACATCGCGGCCTTCAACCCGATGGCCCTCGACCGCTCCAAGATCGACAGCGCCCACATCGCCGAGCAGGAAGGGATCTACCGCAAGCAGATGGAGCAGGATGAGAAGATGAAGGGCAAGCCCGCCAACGTCGTCGACAACATCCTCAAGGGCAAGATCAATAAGTACTTGGCGGATATCTGCCTCGTGGATCAGGGCTTCGTCAAGGACGAAAAGCTTACCGTCGCAAAGGCCGCCGAGGACCTCGGCAAGCAGGTCGGCGCGAAGCTCGCCATCGCCGATTACGTCTACTTCAGGGTCGGCCAGTAAACGCCGTCCTTTTCGAACCCGGGAAGGGTCCGCCCTTTCCCGGGTTCCTATGAATGTCCCTCCCTCGTAAGGAGCCACGTATGAACCAGGCTATCGTTTCAGCCGAGGAGCGCATGAAGAAGACCGTCGCGAGCCTCAAGGACGACTTCGCGGCCGTCCGTACCGGCCGAGCTTCGGCTTCCTTATTCGACAAGCTTCGCGTCGACTACTACGGCGAAAAGACGCCTCTCGCGCAGGTCGCGAATATCTCCATTCCGGAAGCGCGGCTCATCGTGGTGCAGCCTTGGGATCGTTCGATGATCGGGGAGATCGAAAAGGCCATCCGCGCCTCGGAGCTTTCGCTCAATCCCTCCAATGACGGCAAGGTGATCCGGATCGCCATTCCTTCGCTCACTGAAGAGCGCCGCAAGGAACTCGCGAAACACGCGAAAGCCATGGCCGAAGAGCGGCGCGTCGCCATCCGCAATATCCGCCGCGACTGCAACGACGAGCTCAAGGCCGCGCTCAAGGACGGCGAGCTGACCGAAGACGATGAAGGACGGGCAGCCGAGGATCTTCAGAAGCTGACGGACTCCTACATCAAGGAGATCAACCGTCTGCTGGAAGAGAAAGAAAAAGAAATAATGGAAGTCTGATGCGGAGAACGGCCACGGTCGATTCGCACGCGGGATTCATACCCCGCATCTTGCTGCGCCCTTCGAAGCTTGCGATTCAAGCGCGCCTGAGGTTGAGGTCCGGGGTATGAATCCCGCATACAATCCGTCCCATGCAGAACCGACCTCCCCCGCCCTCAAGTGCGGGGATGTCGATCAATCACGGCTACCCGTCCATGTCGGCATCATCATGGACGGAAACGGACGCTGGGCCCGCGAACGGAACTTGATCCGGACCCAGGGGCACAACGAAGGGGTCAAGGTCGCCAAGCGCATCGTCAAGGCGGCGCGGGATCTCGGCATTAAATACCTCACGCTCTATACCTTTTCCACGGAAAATTGGAAACGCGCCTCCGATGAAGTCGGCTTTCTTATGGGCCTCATCAAACAATTCCTCAAAGGGGAACTCGATTTCTGTCGCGCGAACGGTATCCGCGTGCGTCATACGGGCGATCTGTCGGGCCTCCCCCGCGATATCGCCGCTGAAATCATCAGCGTCTGCGAGGATACGAAGGATTGCCCCGGCATGTCGGTCATCCTCGCCATCAACTACGGCGGACGCGACGAGGTCGTGCGGGCGGTACGCCGAATCGCCGCGGAGGGCCGCATCGATACGGAAATATCGGAAGAGACCCTATCGAGGCACCTCGACAATCCGGATGTACCGGATCCCGATCTCATCATCCGGACGGCAGGCGAATTCCGGACGAGCAATTTTCTCCTTTGGGAAGCCGCGTACGCGGAGTATATTATCTCTCAAAAGCTCTGGCCCGATTGGACCGGCGACGACCTCGCAGCCGCGATCGTCGACTATCAAGGACGCGATCGACGCTTCGGCGGGGTAAAAGCATGAAGAAGATACTCCAGCGCCTCATGATGTTCATCATCGGATTACCGGCGGTCCTGGTTATCGTCATAGCGTTGCCGCACAACCATCACCTGGCCGCGAACATCGTCCTCGTCATCGTGAGCGCGCTCGGAGCCGTCGAATTCGCCGACATCGTCGCCCGCCGCGGGTACCGATTGCCGGTATGGGAAGCCGTACTGCTCGGGACCCTCGCTCCGTTGTCGGGCATGCTCGTCATCAACTTCGGTCTGGACGGTACGGCGGTGCCGGTCTTCATGATGTTCGGCCTCGTATGGATCATCTCGTCGCGCATCATCGCGAAGGAAGCCGAGCTTGAGCTCGCGGCGGATCGTGCCGTGATCGGCTTATCGGTACTGCTGTACCCGGGCTTGTTCATACTCTGGATAGTCAAGATGACCGGTTTGCCGTACGCGACGTCGGTCCTGCTCGTCTTCCTTTTGACGGTCTTCTGCAACGATTCGCTCGCCTGGCTCACGGGAATGCTTTTCGGCGCCGGCAATCGTGGGTTCATCGCAGCCAGTCCGAACAAGAGCGTCGCCGGCTTCATCGGCGGTATCTTCGCGTCGATCGTGGTGGGCATGGCGGCCCCGTACGCATTCCCTTCGGCTTTCATGAGCCCGCGTCTCCCACAGCTCCTTGCGGGAGCCGTACTCGGCTTCGTATCGGGCGCGGCGGCCATTATCGGCGACCTAGCGGAATCCACCATAAAAAGGAGCGCCGGCGTGAAGGATTCCGGGTCCATCATCCCGGGAAGGGGCGGGATCCTCGATTCCATCGACTCCCTTTCCTTCGCGGCTCCCTTCTTCTATGCCGCCTATTTGATCCTGTTCTAATCGGGCGCACATGGTGGGGAAATGAAAAAAAGGATTGCGATTCTCGGAGCGACCGGTTCGATCGGATGCAATACCGTCGATGTCGTGCGAGAGCATCCCGACGATTTCGAAGTAGTCGCCTTGACCGCCAACCGCGATATCGAGGGACTGCGGAAACTCGGCCTATCCTTCCCTGACGCGAGGCTGGCCGCGACTTCACTCGGCGCCGCCGCTCCGGGCATCGATTATTTCGGTAGCGAGGCGGCGGTAACCGCGGTGAGGGAATCCGCGGCCGACATCGTGGTGAACGGGATCGCCGGCGCCGCGGGCCTCTTACCCTCAGTCGCCGCGTTGGAATCAGGAGCGGATCTCGCGCTCGCGAACAAGGAAACGGTCGTCATGGCCGGCCCCCTGATCTTGCGCCTCGCGCAGAGGACCGAAAAGCGGCTGTTGCCCGTAGATTCGGAGCATTCGGCCGTATTCCACCTGCTGGAAGCCCACGGAGCCGAATCGGTGGAAGAGATCGTGCTCACCGCCTCCGGGGGGCCGTTCCGGGGCTGGACGCCCGAGCGCCTGGCCCGGGTTCGCCTCGAGGACGCTCTGGCCCATCCTACGTGGAAAATGGGGGGTAAGATCACCATAGATTCCGCGAGCCTCGCGAATAAGGGTTTGGAAGTAATTGAGGCGGTTCGCTTATTCGGCTTTCCCCCCGATCGGGTATCGGTGCTCGTACATCCTCAAAGCAAGGTGCATTCCTTGGTCCGCCTCAAGGACGGATCGCTCTACGCGCAAATCTCGAATCCTGATATGCGCGTTCCGATCCACAACGCTCTATTTTGGCCAGCCTGCGCGCCCTGCGGCTTTGGACGGCTCGATCTGGCCGGTACCTCGCTCAGCTTTGAAGACCCCGATCACGTGGCTTTCCCGATGCTCGGCCTAGCTTATGAGGCCGCCCGCCGCGGCGGTCTTTATCCCGCGGCTTATAACGCGGCCGACGAGGTAGCCGTCGCCGCCTTCACGGAAGGCCGTATCGCTTTCACCGACATCGCCGCCGTAACAGGAACGGTCCTCGGAGACGACTGGACCGGAGGGGACGATTCCATCGAATCGATCCTCGACGGCGACCGCCGCGCACGCGCTCGTGCGGCTCAAGCAATTCTGGAGGAAACCGCGTGATACTACGCATTCTCATAGGCCTCATCGGGCTCGGACTCGTCGTCTTCGTCCACGAACTCGGTCATTTCTTAGTCGCGCGGCTCGTCGGCATCGACGTGGAAGCCTTCTCCATCGGCTGGGGCCGCCCTATCTGGAAGCGGAAGATCGGAAAAGTCGAATACCGCCTCGGAGCGTTCCCCGTCGGGGGCTATTGCCAGATGCGGGGAGAAGCGGAATTCCGCGAGGCCCTGACCCGCGAACATGCAGTCATCCCGCGGGAGAAGGGCACCTTCTACGGAACGCCGCCGATGAGGCGAATTCTCGTGGCCATCGCGGGTCCCGCCGCCAACGCCCTCTTCGCCGTAATAGTCCTAGCCGCGGTTTGGGGCGTGGGTTTCGAAGTGCGGACGCTCGGTAACCGCGTCGTCCTCGCCTCCGATATGGAAAGCGGCCGGACCTACCCGGCCGACGAGGCGGGCCTCATGACCGGAGACCGCATAGTCGAGGTCGACGGGGAACGCGTCACGAACTACCAGGAAGTCCAGGGCGCGATAGCCCCGAACGCCGAGAAGACGCTACGCGTGGTCGTCGAACGGGACGGGAAGGCGGTAGAACTTTCGATCGTTCCCCAATTGGACACCGCGACCGGAGCCGGAAAAATCGGCGTTTACTTCTGGACCGACCCGATCGTCGCAACAGTAAAACCGGGGAGCCCCGCGGCGATCGCGGGCATCGCTGCGGGCGATCTTGTCCGCTCCGTGAACGGCGTGCCTCTACCCTATACGGTCGCCCTCGCCAAGATACTCAAGGACAAGCCGAACCTACTCGTCCTGGAGGTTGAGCGGAACGGAGAGGCGGAACGCAGGGAACTCGTCGTTTCCTACGCAGACGACGGCTCCGCCGATCTCGGGATCGAATTCGAGACGCTCCGTTTCCGTACTCCGCGCCTCTCGCCTCCCGCGGCGCTCGTCAAGGGAGCCTCGGAGTCCTGGAAAACGTTCACCCTTTCGCTGCGCAGTTTCTCTCTCCTATTCCGCGGCGTGGACCTCACGAAAGCGGTATCGGGCCCGGTTCGGATTACCTACATGGTGGGCGACGTGGCCGCCGAGGGCTTCGGCCAGGGAGTGGGAGCCGGCGTCAGCGCCGTGGCGAGCTTCCTCGCGCTCCTTTCCGTGGCGCTCTGCCTCATGAACCTGCTGCCGATTCCCGCGCTCGACGGAGGCCTCGTCATCCTCTTCCTCATCGAGGCCGTCATCCGGAAGCCGCTCCGGACCAAGACCGTTTACCTTTTCCAACTCGTCGGATCGGCCATCATCTTCGGCTTGTTGCTCTTCTCCGTTTTCGGAGATATCCTTTTCCTGTTCGGCCGATGACGAGGGCCGGGCCATTCGAGGAGGCCGCCATGCGGAGCATCACCTGTCCCTGCACGCACGTTTTCGAAGCGGACATACCGCAGTCCATCGACCTGGACGCCGACGTATCGCAGCTCGGCGCGCTCGCGGACGGCAGCTTCCTGACCGTCACCTGTCCTAACTGCGGGTACCAATCGAAGCCGGAATTCCCGCTTACCGTCACGTGGCCGACCCGCGCCCTCGCGCTGCGGGTCATACCCGAGATCGACCGCGGAGATTTCTACCGGACCGATTTCAAGAAGGATGAAACCTCAGTCGTGATCGGATATCCGGAACTCGCCGAGCGCGTAGCGGTGGTCGCCGCGGGTTTAGATGTCCTCGCCGTGGAGGCGATCAAGTATTTCCTCCTCCTCAAAGCTGAGGAAGCGGCTCCCGACGCGGAGGTGGGCGCCTGGTTTTCCGGCAAGAACGATGATACCGTCGAATTCCATCTCCATGGCCTCAAAGCCGATGAAGTCGCCGTGAGCCGCGTTCCTTTGGCGCTTTACGAGCGTACCTTAGCCGATTCCCATGCTACTCCGGCTCAGGAACCCTTCGCATCCTTGCGG
>JAEWSV010000378.1 GCA_023398155.1 Spirochaetota bacterium | reverse complement strand
CCTTGAAGCGCGTCTCACTGCTCGTAGAGCAGAAGTCCCGGCGGATCTATATGGGAATTTCTTCGGGAGTGCTCTCCATCTCATCCGAAGAGAGCGAAATAGGAACGGCCAAGGAAGAGATCCCGTGCCGTTATGACGGACATGACGTCACGATCGCCCTCAACTACCGGTATTTGGAAGAGCCTCTCAAGGTCATGAGCGACGAATTGGTCAGCATCCAGTTCACCGAGGCTAACCGGGCCATAACGATGTACCCGTCGCCGGAGAAGGATTTCTTCCACATCGTGATGCCGATGCAGCTCGACTAGGAAATGCCGTTCGATTCAATACGGACGATCGGTTTTAGGAATCTTCAGGACGGAGAGATCCGGACCGATGCAACCGAGGTTTTTCTCGTGGGAGAGAACGGCCAAGGGAAGACGAACTTCCTGGAGGCCGTTTATTTCTGCTCGTTCGCCTCTTCTTTTCGCGGAGCCAGGGATGCCGAGCTGATCCGTACCGGTCAGGTCTCGTGTTCCGCGACCGCGAGCCTCAGCGGCAGTTCCTGCGGGCGTATCCATATAGAGATCCAAGACGGAAAGAAGATCGTCAGCCTAGACGGAAAGAAGATTATCGATCGTTCCGATCTCCTCGATGTGGTACCTTCCGTGGTGTTTTGCCATGAGGATATGGAATTCGTTGCTGGACCTCCTGAACGCCGAAGATGGTTTTTCGATCAGAGCCTGAGCCTTTACGATCCCTTGTACCTCGAGGATCTGCAAAAGTACCGAAAAATTCTGCGGACGAAGAACTCCCTGCTCAAAGCTCGCGATCTGTCGATGATGGATGTCATTGACCCTCAGATCGCGACGTACGGCATGGAGGTGATGAAAAAGAGAGCCGCCGCCGCCACGTCTTTTTCCGAGGCCTTCGGTCCGCTCTACCAGGAAGTTTCCGGAATATCGGACGTTGCCGTACGCTACCAGCCATCGTGGAAGGCGGATTCGGTAGAGACCATCGTCGCCGCTCTCGCGGATCGGAGGGAAAGCGACGTTTCTTTCGGAACGAGCCTGAGCGGTCCCCACAGGGATAGGTATTCCTTCGTACGTCGCGGGGAAGAGTTCGCCCGAAGGGCTTCTACTGGGCAACGGCGTCTTCTAGCGTTACTTCTCCGCGCCGCCCAAGCGCAGCGGTATTCGGCCGCGAGCGACCGTCGTCCCGTCCTCCTGCTCGATGACGTGCTTTTGGAACTGGACCCCGAGAAGCGAAGGCGGTTCTTGCAGGTGCTTCCCGCCTATGACCAGGCTTTCTTTACGTTCCTCCCCGGCGAACCGTATGACCGGTATGAAAAGGCGGGTACCTCGGTATATCATGTGGACGGAGGAAGGGTGCAGCCATGAAGAAAGCCGGCGACTTGCTGGGTGCCTTCTTCGATGAACGCGTTCTGAACGCGGCGCGGGGATATTCCGAGCTTTTTTCCGCTTGGAGATCCTTGGTCGGCGAACAGATAGCGGCGCATAGCCGAATAGCTGAGCTCGATAAGTCCATCCTCGTCGTCGAGGCGGACCACCCCGGCTGGATGCAGATATTGCAGACTAAGCAGGCCTCCATCCTGGAGGGCGCGCGTAAACGGTTTCCGGAGCTTTCGATCTCGGGAATATCCTTTCGCTTAGCGAAGGACCGTACGTTCACGGAGTCCCGGCTCCCCGTCGGAAAAAATGGAACGTCCGCGCCTAACGAAATCACGCATGAACCTACGAACGCCCAGCACGTATCAGGAGATGAGCGCTTTCCCGCGGAAGAAGCCCCGTACGCGGCAATCGCGGATGAATCCTTCAGGGACCTCCTCATGCGGTTGGAGAAGAGTATCAAGACTCGAAATAAAACCCGTTGACCAAGGGAGACGCGTCGATCTATACTGCGACGCCAAACAATCGACTATAGGGATATTTGTCTCATAGATGAAGGAGATTCTCGCATGAAGCGGACGTATCAGCCTAGCAAAGTGAAGCGGAATCGTAAGTTCGGGTTCCGCGCCCGCATGAAAACTCGTGGCGGACGCCTTATTCTGAAGCGGCGCCGGGCCAAAGGCCGTGTTAAGCTCAGCGCTTCCGACGAAAAGAAGCCGTACTGAGCATAGCGGCGCGTAGCCGTGCGGGTGCCGCCGGCAGCGTCACAGGTCGATTTAGACGTGTGGAACGCTTGAAGGGAAGGGATGAAATCCGGGAAGCGTTCGCTCGGGGACGAAAATGTTCGTGTCCGGGCGCAAAGCTTTTCATAAGAGAAAACGGCACAGGAACCAACCGGATCGCGTTTACCTTCGCTCGAAAGTATGGGAACGCGGTACGGAGAAATCGATCCCGGCGTTTGAGCCGGGAAGCGTATCGTCTCGTCAAGGCACGGTTGAGGCAGGGATATGACTTGGTCCTGCTCGTGTATCCCGACGGTGATCGGTACGAGCACCGTGTTCGACAACTTGATAATCTTTTTTTTAAGGCCGGGCTGTTCGCGGAATGAAGGTGGATACGCCTCTCAAGAGCATTGCGCTCGCCTCGATTCGCTTTTATCAACGCGCCGTCTCTCCGCACTTTCCGCATTCATGTCGTTACGCTCCAACCTGCTCAAACTATGCCTATGAGGCAATCGCGAAGTACGGTCCGCTGAAAGGCACGTGGATGGCCGTAAAGCGTATTCTTCGTTGCCATCCGTTCCATTCGGGCGGATACGATCCGGTACCCTGACCTACCGAGGAGCCACATGGAAAAGCGAACGTTACTGGCCGTAGTCCTATCGGTCATCGTCATCTCCGGAAGCTATTTCGTTCAAAGCTGGCTGTATCCCCCGAAGGTAACTCCGAAACCAGCGCAAACGACGTCCCAAGCCGTCGGGCAACCAAAAGCCGATGTACCGGCTCCGGGTAGCAGCCAACCGTCCACCGCGACTATCCAGGCCGCGAGCGCTGAAGAAGAAGCCGTGGCCGAAGAGCGCTTCATCGTAGAGACGGACCTCGTTCGCGTCGAGCTGACGAATCGCGGCGGCGACGTCGTTTCCTATAGGCTGAAGAAGCACCAAGACAAGGGCGACTTCGTCGAAATGGTACTCCCCGCCGAGGAAGAGTCCCGCGCCTTCAGCGTAGCCTTCGGCGGCGTCGGCGCGGCTCGCATAGATGACTTGTTCCACATCCGCCGGATCTCCGATACCGCGGTGGAGTTCTATCGGGATTTTTCTGTTCCCGCGCCAGGTTCCGGCAGTCCGGCTTCCTTCCGGCTCACTAAGCGGTATGACTTCAAGCCTGGGGAGTATCTGTTCGAACTCTCCGTCACGGTGGATGGGGGTTACAACGCGGCTCCGCTCGATTTCGCGGGATCTGCCTATACGATCGAGTTCGGACCGCAGATCGGACCCAAATTCGCCAAGCTGACCCAGAATTACGAATATCGCCGCTATTACAGCTATGCGAACGGAAAGCGCAAGACGGAGAAGGTCAAGGCCAACTCGTTGACCAGCATTACGTCGCGGGTTTCCTGGGTTTCCATTGCTGGTAAGTACTTCACGCTGATAGCGGTTCCGGATGCCACCCAGTACGAAATCGGGTTTTCATCGCAGCCCGTGCCGGGTATCGCCGAAACGTCCCGACTGTTCCTGACCCGGCCCGCGATCAAAAATTCAAAGACCACCGACGTTTTTCGATTCTATCTGGGTCCGAAGACGCAGAGGGCCCTGTCCGTCTACGATACTCCCGAGGACAACGCCTA
>JAEWSV010000328.1 GCA_023398155.1 Spirochaetota bacterium | reverse complement strand
CATGGGCCGGTCGATGAGACGGGAGACGAGGATCTCCTTGTCTTTCGGGCGGCTTTCCCGCTTGATGAATCCGCCGGGGATCTTGCCCGCGGCGTAGTACTTTTCGTTGTAATCTACGGTGAGAGGGACGTAGTCGAGTCCTTCTTCAGCGGTGTCGGAGGCGCAGGCGGTGGCGAGGACGGCCGAACCCGCGTACTGGGCGAAAACGGCGCCGTTGGCCTGTTTGGCCATGCGGCCGGTTTCAAGGACCATGTCCTCGCCGGCTATTTTTAGGGTGACTCTTTGGATCATATTTCCTACCAAGGGAACGCCCGAACCGCGTTCGCGGAACGGACCGGCTACCCGGCGGAAACGACGATCACCGTCGCGGGCGCAGGGCGCCGTACAGGTAAAGGGCCCGGCGCCGGCCGCCCACCGCGCGGAGCGCGCGAAGCGGGACGGACACCGGCCATGACGTTACTTGCGCAGACCCAGCTGCTGGATCAGGGAACGATACTTTTCGAGATCCGTCCGCTGGATGTATTTCAACATGCGGCGGCGCTGGCCGACCAACATGAGGAGCCCGCGCTGGCTCGACTTGTCTTTCTTGAAGGTCTTGCAATGCTCGGTGAGCTGGTTGATCCGCTCGGTGAGCAAGGCGACCTGGACTTCCGAGGCGCCCGTATCCTTTTCGCTCTTGCCGAATTTGGCAACGACGGACGCGATATCCTGCTTGTTCAAAGCCATATGTTTACTCTCCTTGTGCAACCGCTGTCAAAAGTTCGACGCGCAATGCGTCGGCGACATGGCTCGCGTCATCGGTCCGTACCGTATCGGCGACTCTTGTCATGTCGGGGGACGAGGGCACGCGTACGACACCCTTACGGATATCGATGAAGCGTTTCGTCCTCATGGAGGGATTCCGGGCGACGAGGATCGCGGGGTACCGGCCGTTAGGCGGCGTTATCCGGCGCATGGCGCGCACGTCGAAATCGATCCAACCGTCGCCCGGGGTAGTAGGCGTTTCGGCCAGATCAAGCTCCACGTTCCGCCCGAGAAGGGCCGCCGCCTCGACGAGGTCGCCGGCTGAAATCGCGGCGCGGATACGGCTCGAACTGATCGGAGAAGCGCCCGAAATGAGGGAGTCGAGGATATCGGTCGCGATACCGTCTTCCCCGTTCATTCGCTTGAGCGCTGCCGCATCGGTATCGAGACGGTGTCCGCAGCGAAAATCGCTGCCCACGGCCAGATAACGCAGTTTTCCGCGGTCCTTGAGAAGACCGATGAAATCCTTCCCCGCCAGTTTACCGAAATTTCCGGAAAAGTCAATGAGGACCACGAGTTCCGCGCCCGCGGCTGCGAGGGCTTCGACTTTCTGGTCGAGGCTCAAAATGTCGCCCTCGTAGGCGCGCGGCCGTAGGACCGCTTTCGGATTGGCGCGGAACGTCACCGCCGTCGGAATCGCTTCCTCCCAGCGGGCCGCCACGCGCTCCAGTAGTAGCCTGTGGCCGCGATGGACGCCGTCGAATACGCCGATGGTCATCGCCGTGGGACGGTCGGGAACGAAGGTGCGCGAAACGAGGTCCTCCCAATCGATGACGGTCATGGCGCGGCCGTCCTTGACGCCACGTAGCCGTAGGTCCATTTTCCGCCCGAGTTTTCTGCGACGGCGAGGAACCGCCCTTCTTCGTCAAAGATGCCGACGAACGGTTTGGCGGCCGAAACGCCTGAGCCCGTCATCCATGATGGATCGATCGGTCTTCCGTTCAGGATAAGTCGTGAGAGCTGCGCGGGCACGACCATCGTTGGAGCGTCGATGGATGCGAAAGCGACCGCATCGATGTTCCGCAATCCGTTTCGTACCGCATCGAGCGGATCAGCTGAGGCGGCGGGATCGACCGCGTCCTCGACGCGGAAATTCGCCACTTCCAGCCGGCTCAGCGCGGCGAGATGGGCCCGCGATCCGGCCGCGAGGGCTATATCCCTCGCCAAGGAGCGAATATACGTGCCTTTGGAGCAACGGACGCGGATCCGGGCGGCCGATCCGTCATAGGAGAGCAGTTCGAGCTCGCGTATTGAAACCGGGCGTTTTTTCATCTCGACTTCGACTCCGGCGCGGGCTAATTCATGGGCTCGTCGCCCGTCCACGTGGACCGAAGAATAGATCGGAGGGGCTTGGAGGAGGTCGCCGATAAAACGAGGGATGACTTCCCTGAGCGCGATCTCCGTAGGCGCCTCGGCGGTCGCTACCGTCGCACCCTCGGGATCAAGGGTATCCGTTTCCGATCCGAACGCGATGGTGCCTTCGTACAGTTTATCGCAGCCGGTGAACCACGGGACGAGCCTGGTCGATCGGCCGACGAGCACGACGAGCAACCCTTCGGCGAATTTATCCAGGGTGCCCGAATGCCCGACTCGTCGGGTACCGAGCGCCTTCTTCACCCGGGAAAGCGCTTCGAACGAGGTCTCACCGCTGCTTTTTTTCAGGAGCAGATAGCCGTCGGCTTCGCCGGCTTGCGTCAATCGCCCAGCTCCTCGATCTTCTTCACCAGATCGAAACCCTCGCGGATGCTCGCGTCCACGTGAAAGCGGAGGCGCGGCGTCTGCCGGATATGCATTTTCGCGTTGAGCTGCGATTGGATGAATCCCGCCGCGCTCGTCAGACCGGCGACGCCTTTTTCGACCTGTTTCTCAGTTTCGAAACTGGAAACGTAGACGTCGGCGAATGAAAGGTCGCGGGAGACCTCGACTCTGCTGATCGAGAGGAAAGGGTCGACCCGCGGGTCCTTCACCCGCCGCTCCACGATCAGCGCGCCGATTTCTTCCTGTATCTGGCGGCCGAGCCTCTCGAGCCGGTATTCCGACATGCCCTACCCCGTTACGACGAGCCGAGCTTGCGTGCGATCTCGATCATCTCGAACACTTCGAACTGGTCGCCGACCTTGACGTCGTCGAAGCCCTCGAGGCCGATGCCGCATTCGTAGCCGGAAGCGACTTCGCGCGCGTCGTCCTTGAACCGTCTGAGCGAAGCGATCTTGCCCGTATGGACGACGATCCCCTCGCGGATGACGTTGATGCTCGCGCTCCGCTTGACGGTACCCGTGAGTACGTAACAGCCGGCGATCGTGCCGATCTTTGGAACCTTGAAAGTATCGCGGACCTCGACGGTCGCGATGGTCTCTTCCTTGGTATCCGGCTTGAGCATCCCCTCCATGGCCTGTTGGATTTCTTCCACGACCTTGTAGATGATGTTGTACTTCCGGATGTCCACTTTTTCCTGATCCGCGAGCAGCTTCGCCTGCGACGTTGGCCGCACGTTGAAGCCGATGAGGATGGCGTTTGAAGCGGACGCGAGGTTGACGTCGCCTTCGTTGATGGCGCCGGGCAGGGCCTGGATGACGTTGAGCCGGATCTCCTTGGTGGAGAGCTTCTCCAAGCTGGACCTGACCGCTTCCACAGAGCCCTGTACGTCGCCCTTGATGATGACCTTGAGCTCCTGGATATCGCCTTCGTGGATGGTATCGTACAGGTTGTCGAGCGTGATCTTCTTGACGTTCTTCGCGTCCTCGAACCTCTTGAGCTCCTGCCGCTTGAGCGAGATGCCGCGGGCGATTTTCTCGTCCTCGACGACCTGGATGGGATCGCCGGCGTTCGGGATGCCCTCGAAACCGAGGACCTCCACCGGCATGGAGGGAGTCGCTTCCTCCAGCTTTCCGCCCTTGTCGTCGAACATGGCGCGGACCTTGCCAGGCCAAATTCCGGCGACGAAGGAATCGCCGACGCGGAGGGAGCCGCGCTCCACGATGACCGTGGAAACGACGCCGCGCCCATGGTCGATGCGGGATTCCAGTACCTTGCCCTCGGCGCGGCAATCGTAGTTCGCCTTGAGTTCCAAGATTTCGGCTTGGAGTAGGATCGCGTCGAGGAGCTTGTCGATACCCTGCTTCTTTAGGGCTGATATTTCGCAGAACATGGTCGTTCCGCCCCAATCTTCCGGCATGAGGCCGAGCTCGGAGAGCTGGTTCTTCACGCGGTCGGGATTGGCTTCCGGCTTGTCGATCTTGTTCACCGCGACGATGATCGGGACCTTGGCGTCCTTGGCGTGGTTCAGGGCTTCCAAGGTTTGCGGCATGACGCCGTCGTCGGCCGCTACTACCAGGATGACGATATCGGTTACCTGGGCGCCGCGGGCGCGCATCCGGGTGAACGCCTCATGGCCCGGCGTGTCGAGGAAAGTGATGCTGCCTTTCGCCGTATCGACCTTGTAGGCGCCGATATGCTGGGTTATGCCGCCGAACTCGCCGGAGGCTACGTCGGCGCTTCGTATAGCGTCCAACAGCTTCGTTTTACCATGGTCGACGTGACCCATGACCGCGACGACGGGAGGCCGGGGCGCGAGGGACCCATCCTCGTCCTTCTCAGTCTCGATGACGGTCTCGTCGTAGAGGCTCACGATGTGGACTTCGCATCCGAATTCCGAAGCGAGGATGGTGGCGGTTTCCGCGTCGATCTGTTGGTTGATGGTGACCATCATCCCCATGGCCATGAGCTTCTGGATAAGATCGGAAGCCTTGAGGTTCATCTTCCGTGCGAGTTCGGAGACGGAGATGACCTCCATGATGTCTACCGATTTCGGTACGGGATTAGCCATGCGTTGGGATTTCTTCTTCATCTGGAGGAGTTTCTCCTCCATTTCCTGGTCCCTACGCTGATAGACGGGCTTCTTCGCCTTGAAGGACTTCTTTATCGGGCCCTTGCCGTCGCCGAGTGGCGTAGTGGGAGCGCCGGGCCGACCGGGACCGCCGGGACGCGGCCCGAAACCGGGCCGCCCGCCGCCGAAAGGCG
>JAEWSV010000202.1 GCA_023398155.1 Spirochaetota bacterium | reverse complement strand
GGAATAAGCCGCGGCGCCGCGGCTTCGCAGCCGAGGCGCCGCGGCCGAATTGGCCTTCCCCTACCCCGCCCATTCGGCGTAGAGCCGGTCGATCGTCCGCGCAAGTGCGTCGAGTTCGTTCCCGAGGCGGCGGCCCAAGATATAATCTCCCGAAGCCACCGCCCCCGCCGTCCTCCGCTCCAGCTCCGAGCGCTCAGCCTCCAGGCGTTCGATGCGCGCGGCGGTCCGCGCGTCATGATCCGCGGTCAGCGATCCTTCAGGGCGGCCTCCCCGTCCCGCCGATGTCGAGCGCGCGGCCGCGCGGTCCGCGGCCCGCGATTGGATACCGCCGCGGCGCGACGACGGACGAGCGGGCGACCGCGCCGCTCCTCCCGGCATCGCCCCCGCTCCCGGTCGCGCAGCTCCCTGCAGCGCAGCCGTTCCTTGCATCGCAGCCGCTCCCTGCCGAGCCGCCGAACCGGACCCTGCGGTCGCACCGGAGCGGAACCAGAACTCGCTGAAATTACCGTCCCAACTCGTGAAGCCGCAGTCCTCGACCTGGACGATCCGATCCACGAGGCGGTCCAGGAACCAACGGTCGTGCGAAACCACGAGGAGGGTTCCCTTGAACTCCGTGAGCGCCTCCTCTATCGCCTCGCGGGCGGGTATATCCAGGTGGTTCGTCGGCTCGTCTAGCACGAGGAAATCGGCGCCGATGAGGACGGCCCGCGCCAACTGGAGCCGGTTCCGTTCTCCCCCCGAAAGATCCCCGACGCGGCTGTCCAGATCGTTCCGCGAAAAGAGGAAGGGCCTGAGCACGGAGAGCGCCGCGTCCTCGGTGAAGGCGCCGAGGCCGAGGAATTCGTCGCGTACCGTTCGGTTCGGATCGAAGATATCCTGGTGTTGGGGACACCAGCCGACCTTGAGGCTCGGTCCGAGGCGGAGGGAGCGATCGTCCCAACCGCCCCGCGATACGAGGTCCGCGAGGAAGGTGGATTTTCCCGATCCGTTCGGTCCCACGAGGCCGACCCGCTCCCCCGCGCGGATGAGGAGTTCCGCATCCCGGAAAAGGAAGCGTCGGCCGTCCTCCGAGCGGGGATCGGCCACGGTCCGGGTATAGCCAGAAACGGAGACCGCGATGTCGGCCTTGGAGGCCTCCGCGCGGAAGTCCGCCCGGATCCGCGGACCGTCGCCGGCGGGCTTCTCCGCAGCCTCCGCCTTGGACCGTTCCAGGGCCGTGACCTTGGCGCGCAATCGCTTGCCCCAGGCTGGATCGGGCCGCGCGCTCGCGATTTCGCGGAATCGCGTCACAACCGCCTCCAGGCGTTCCAAGCGCTTCCGGTCCGCCTGCCAGTCCAGGCCTTGGGCCGCGGAGGCGCGCAATTTTTCCCTACGGTAGTCCGACCAGCCGCCCGCGTACGAAACCGTCTTTCCCCCGTCGAGTTCTATGATCCGGGTGGCGACGCGGTCCAGGAGATACCGGTTGTGGGATACGATGAGGACCGCCTGCGGGATACCGGCGAGGAAGGACTCGAGCCAAGCGAGGCCCCAGGCGTCCAGGTGGTTCCCCGGTTCGTCCAGGACGAGGAGGTCGCTCCGAGAGGCGAGCGCGCGTCCCAAGGCGAGCACGTTCCGTTCGCCGCCCGAAAGTGAAGCGGTAGGCGTATCGGCGGCGGCCTCCAGGCCGATGGAGGATAGGTATCGGCGCGCGCGCTCTTCCGCCCCGTCCCCGCCGGCTCGGTCGTAGGCCTCCCGCGCGGCCGCGTAATCCGCGAGCGCGCGTTCCATACCTGCGGGCGCCAGGGTATCCGCCAGCGCGTCTTCCCGCGCTCGGAGAGACGCGCTCAGTTCCCGGATGTCCGCGAGGAGGTAATCGAGCGCGGTGCCGGGGAAATCGGGAAAATACTGCGGTACCGAGGCCGCGTTCCGTCCCGGCTCCAGAGAGACCTTCCCGGCATAATCGTCGTCGGCTCCGAGGAGAATGCGCAGGAGGGTGGACTTCCCCGCCCCGTTGCGCCCCACGAGGCCGACCTTCTCGCCCTCGCCTATCCAAAGCGAGGCTCCGTCCAGCACGGTGGTCCCGCCGTAATCCTTGCGTAAATTCTTCGCTTCCATCAGCATATCGTTCTCCGTTTCTACCGACCCCGAGGTTATCCAAAACTTCTGCGAACTTATGGATAACCCTTGCATTTGCTCCCGTTTACTCAAAACGGTGCGCAAATGCCGCGCGAAGGAAGTTTTCCGAACGAGCTCTACGAACTTTTCGGAAAACCGCCAGGGCGTAAAAAAACCGCGGGCTATAGGCGCCCGCGGTGCGTGATCGGTAGGAAGAGCGACTCGGATCGCTACATATCTCCAAAACCTCCAACACGCTCGGTGGACGCACCTATCCCGTCGGAGGCGGAAGTGCCCGCGGTCCTGAACAGGATGTCGTCTATGCTCGTCATTCTGAGCTCTCCTCGCGCGCCGGGGTCCGGCGTTGTGATGCTACAATAGTACCCTAGGGTCCCGAAGGCGTCAAGAACGACGCGGAGCGGACCGGGAGACGCCATTGTCGATGATCCTCTGCGCCGGACATGCGGCCTTCGACCTGCTCGTGCCGCTCGCGGCTTTTCCCGAGGAAAACCGGAAGTACCACCTTGAACGGACCGAGGAGTCGTCGGGCGGACCCGCCGCCAACGCTGCCAGCCTCCTCGGCCGGTGGGGGATCCCCGTCGCCCTCGCTGCGGCGCTCGGGGATGACGCGTTCGGATCGCGCGTCCGCGAGGATCTGGAGGAGGACTGCGTGCGTACGGACCTCCTCAGGATAGACCGGGATATACCGACCCCGTTCTCGGTCATCCTGGCGAGCGGCGCCTCAGGATCGCGGACTATACTGACGAGGAAACCCCCGCGCCCGCCTCTGGCGCTGGAGACGGTGGCCCTTGATCGTCTGGTGCCTGCCGCGGAGGCCGGCGGGCCGCGCGAAATCCGCGGCCTCGTTTTCGACGGCCACGAGCCGGAAGCCTCGATGGCTCTCATGGACCGCTACCCCCGCGCTTGGAGCCTCCTGGACGCCGGCACTCTCCGTCCGGGCACCGAACTCCTGGCCCGCCGAGTTGACTACCTCATCGCCTCGGAGTCGTTCGTCCTGGCGCTCGCGGAGCGGGAGGGCATACCCGCGGCGGAAGCGGTCGATGCTTCCGATGCGGAGACGTCCGACAAGGAATCGACCGACGCGGACGGAGTCGGCGCCGCGCGGGGGATAGCCGCCCTCCGTCGCCTTTCGGCGGGCTGGGTCGCCTTCACCCGCGGCGAGAAAGGCTGCGCCTGGCAAGCGAGCCCTGCCGACCCGATTCGCACCGTACCGGCCCTCCCCGGCGAAGCCGTCGACACCACCGCCGCCGGCGACATCTTCCACGGCGCCTTCGCCTACGGCCTCCTGGCCGATGGAGCGCCCGACCGCGCCCTCCTCTGGGCCACCGCCGCCGCCGGCCTCTCCGTCCGCCGAGCCGGCGGCCGCGCCTCCATCCCGAGCCTGGAGGAGACGAAGGCGGTGATCGAGCAAGGATTGGTATCGATTGAGGATGACATACGCTAGTGTCGCGAAGCTTAGGGAAAATGTGCCCCTTAGCCCTGAGCGGCACGGACCGACCGCCCGTCAGGCCGTTCCCGGAGTGGGGGTAGCAGAGGCTCCCGCAGCGCGCCTACGCCGAAAGTCCGCTCCGTTCAGCCCGGTACGACGCCCGCCATGGAAACCCCGCCGCGCGAGGAAGCCGGCGCGAGGGGGAGCAGAGACGGGTGACCGCCCCCATTTGCCGCCATAGGCGGAACGCGCGCTGTTCCTGATCCTCAGCATGAGGGTGCGCGTATGCGAACGGCCCGGCCTCGCCCGGGCCGTTCGCATACGTACGGGCCCTCATGCTGCGACGAAGCCTGCGCGCGTTCCGTGTATTCGATAAGGGGCGCTCCCCCTTCTCTAGAAATCCTTGTCCGCCTTCTTCTCGAAGTGCGAGAATTCCATCGCGAACGTCGCTGCGGCATCCATGCCGCGGGAGAATGCTTGCGCATTCTCCATTACCTGGAACCAGCGGCCATCCATGGCCGCCCAAGGCCACGCGAAGGTTAAAAGTCTTTGTCGGACTTTTTTTCGAAGTGCGAGAATTCCATCGCGAACGTCGCGCGGCCTTGGCTGACCGAGCGGAGCGCGGTCATAAAGCCGAACATCTTGGCCATGGGGGCCTGAGCCTTCACGTGGTCGATGGAGGGTCGGCTGTCCATGCTCT
>JAEWSV010000313.1 GCA_023398155.1 Spirochaetota bacterium | reverse complement strand
GGCCGCGCCGAGGGGGAAGCTCCCTTCCACGGTAAGATCCGGAAAATCGAGTACCCGGAAACTCACGAACACGCCGACGGCGAGGATGCCGTATACGAGACCTTCTACCAGTATCGCCTCAATCATCTTACCGAGAGCCTAGCACGAGAGAGGCCGAATCGAGAAGCGATTTATCCACCGCGAGCCCGATCTTCCGGGCGGTGTCGAGGTTGATGACCAGGGCGTTCTCCGACGGATCCAGGGCGAAGTAGGTCGGGATGTCGGCGGTCTTCTTGCCCTTGAGCACGTCCACGACGATGCGTCCGGTGGCCTTGCCCATCTTGTAATAGTCGAAGCCGACGGCCGCCAGAACGGGGACGGTCTCTGCGGAGCTCGGGTCGGCGGTCACGAGGGGGAGCTTCTCGCGGAGGCAGATGTCGGCCACGGTTGAAATCGCGGAGAAGACCGTGTTGTCGGTGGACAGGTAGATCGCGTCCACGCGGCCGACGATGGCGGCCAGGGCCTGGCTCACCTCGGCGGAGTTGGCGACCACCGCGGGTACGAAGGTTATGCCCTTCTTGGCGCAGTAATCGGCGGAGACCTTGGCGGTGCGTACCGAGTTCGCCTCTCCCGCGTTGTAGATGTGGCCGATCCGCTTGGTCTTGGGCGCCAAGGCCAGGAGCGTATCGATCTGGGCTTCCACCGGCGGAAGGTCGGACGTTCCGGTCACGTTGGCTTCGCCTTTCGCGTAGGACTTGACGAGGCCGGCGGCGACGGGGTCGGAGACCGCGGCGTAGATGACCGGAATGTCCGTGATGGCGTTGGCCAGGGCCTGGGCGGTCGGGGTGGCGATGCCGACGGCCACGTCGACTTTCTGGATCTTGAACTTCTGGGCGATCTGGGAGGCGGTGGCGGGCTCCCCGTTCGCGTTCTGGAGGTCGAACCTGGCGTTCGGGTAGGACGCGGTCACCACCTCCACGATGCCTTTCTCCATAGCGTCCAGGGCGGGGTGGGCGACGATCTTGGCGATGCCGATGAAGGGGCCCTTGTCGGCGGCGAAGGCGGGGAGGACCGCCGCGAGGGTCAGTACGGCGACGATCGCCGAGAGCTTGTTTCTATTCATACTATGCTCCTTTTGGTTTCTATTTATAGAAACACTAGGTCCAGGATACCCAGAGCGGACCATGATGTCAAGCGCGGATGCCGCCTTCTCCTTGACGCTGTTTTTTAAATGTTATATATTTCTAACAGAGATGCGACGACACCATCGTTGCCTGTCATGTTCGACCAATAAAGTTAGTAAAGTATAACACTTTGTGTGCCGAGTGGAGGCATCTATGTTCGTTTCGGACGCCCCGAACGGGGCTTCGTTCAAGGTCGTGCGCGTCACGCTCGACAAGGAAGTAGGTAAGCGCCTCGCCGACATGGGCTTTACGGAAGGCGCCGAGGGCGCCGTCGTGCGAGGCGGTTTCCTCCACGGCCCTCTGCAAGTCCGTATCCGCGGTTACGATATCCTCATCCGCCGCTGCGAAGCCGCGGGGATCGAGGTGGAGCCTATCGGCGATTGGTCCGCCGTGCAGGACGCGGCGGGGTACGGCTTCGGCTTCCGCGGTTTCGGCCGGGGACGCGGCCATAGCCGTCGCATGGGCCGCGGCCGCGAACGCGCGGCGGGCGGGGGCTGCGACGAATGAGTACGGCTCCCAAGCGGGCGCTCAAAGTCGCCCTAGCCGGAAACCCGAACTCCGGCAAGACCACGCTCTTCAACGCGCTCACCGGCGCCCACCACAAGGTCGGAAACTATCCCGGCGTCACCGTGGAGAAGCGCGAAGGTTCGCGTACGCGGAACGGACGGGAATACCGCTTCATCGACCTGCCCGGCATCTACAGCCTCACCGCGTATTCCATAGACGAGGTGGTCGCGCGCGACTTCCTCTTGGACGAGAAGCCCGACCTCATCGTGGACGTCCTCGATTCGACCAACCTGGAACGGCACCTCTACCTTTGCCTCCAGTTCCAGGAACTCGGTATCCCTGTCGTCGGAGCCCTCAACATGAGCGACGAGGCGGAGGCCAAGGGCATCAAGATCGACGCCGCGGGCCTTTCCGCGGTGCTCGGCGTGCCGCTCGCCAAGACGGTCGGATCCAAGGGCGACGGCGTGGACGGCCTCTTGGACCTCGTGGACGCTGCGGTCTCCGACCGAGCGGTCTCCGACCGAGCGGCCGACGGCCGCCTGGTCTCCGACCGATTCATCCGCTACGGAGAGGAGATCGAGGGGCGGCTTGCCTCGCTTGAACGGGCCATCGCCTCAGACGCGGCGTTCAGCGCGCGCTTCCCCGCCCGTTGGCTCGCGGTCAAGCTCATCGAGAAGGACGCCAACGCCTACGAGCGCCTCGCCGCCCATGCCGATGCCGAGCGCATCGAACGGATGGCGAAGGACGCGGTGGCGTGGCTCGAAAAGCACTACGGCAAGGACGCCGAGATCGTCGTATCCGAACAGCGTTACGGCTACATCCGCGGCGCGGTCAAGGAATCCATCAAGATCGTCGGGAAGCCGGATTTCTCCCTCACCGAGACCATCGATAAGGTAATCATGAATCCCGTCCTGGCGCTTCCGATCTTCGTCGGAGTGCTCTGGTCGGTCTTCCAG
>JAEWSV010000312.1 GCA_023398155.1 Spirochaetota bacterium | reverse complement strand
GCCTTGGGCCGTAACGGCGTCAACGTGGTCGCCATCGCCCAGGGTTCTTCTGAGCTCAATATTTCGGCGGTCATCTCACGGTCCGACGAGTCCAAGGCCCTGAACGCCATCCATGAGGCTTTCTTCCTGTCCGGCGTTCGGTCCGTGAACCTTTTCCTCGTGGGCATCGGCCTCATCGGAGGAACCCTACTCGACCAGATCGCGCGACAACAGGAAGTCCTCGCGGATACCTACAAGATCCGCATCAACCTAATCGGCGTCGCGAACTCGCGCCGCATGGTCTTCGACGCCGCAGGCATAGATCCGCAGCGGGTCAAGGAAGCGCTCGCCGGGGGCGAGCCTTTCACGCCCGAAGCCTTCGTGGGCCGCATGCGTGCTTTCAACCTGCCGAATTCGGCTTTCTGCGACTGCACCGCGAGCGACGCCCTTCCCGCCGTTTACGAGGAGGTCCTGCGCGCCGCCGTGCCGGTGGTGACCCCGAACAAGCGGGCCAACGCGGCTTCGTACGCCAAGTACCGCGGCTTGGTGGATTACGCCCGCGACCGCGGGATTCCGTATCTCTACGAAACGACCGTGTGCGCCGGCCTGCCGGTGATATCCACCATCCACGACCTCGCCCTCTCGGGAGACAGGATCAAACGGATCGAGGCAGTGCTCTCGGGTACGCTCAGCTACATCTTTAACAACTTCGACGGAGGCAAATCCTTCTCCACCCTGGTCCGCGAAGCCAAGGCCAAGGGATATACCGAGCCGGATCCCCGCGACGACCTCAACGCCGTAGACGCGGCGCGCAAGGCGCTCGTGCTCGCCCGCGAGTGCGGCATGCAGATCGAATTCGATTCCGTGGATATCGAACCCATCCTCCCCGAGGAATGCCTCAAGGCCGAGGACGTGGATTCTTTCTTCTCTGCATTGGAACGCGCCGACTCCCAGTTCGAGGCGAAACGGGCGGCCGCGGCCGCGGAGGGGAGGGCGCTCCGCTACGTGGCCGTGATAGAGAACGGCGCCGCACGCCTGTCCCTCCGCGCGGAAAGCGAAGGCAGCCCGTTCCGGTCGCTCGTAGACGCCGACAACATCGTCGTCATCACCACGGATCGGTATTCCCGGTTGCCGCTCGTGGTGAAGGGGCCGGGCGCTGGAGCGGACGTGACGGCGGGCGGCGTCTTCGCCGATATCGTCAGGATCGCCCGTACCCTCGTATAGTGCCGCTTCGAATACTTGACTGATTACGTAAGAGCGCTGTATGTTCCTCCAAAGAGCCCCTCCTGGGGAGGGGCTCTTTGGAGGACTATGGACCACTGCAGCTGCGAGAGCCGCAACGCGCTCAATTCCCTCAAGACCGCCCGCGGGCAGATAGACGCGACTATCCGCATGATAGAAGAGGACCGGTACTGCATCGACGTATCGAAACAGCTCCTCGCCGCGATCGCGCTGCTTCGGAAGGCGAACTCCACCATCCTGCGCCAGCATCTCAATACCTGCGTCACCGACGCGATGGCCGAGGGCGGCGGCGGCGACAAGATCGACGAACTCATGAAGATCGTCGATTCGTACATCGTTTAGCGAGGGGATGCCATGCGGGGAATCAAACGATTCGCTATCAGCGGCATGCATTGCGCGGCCTGCGTAGCTTTAATCAAGAGAGAGTTCGAAGCCGTAGAAGGTACCGTTTCGGCTTCAGTCGACCTCGCTTCGGGAACCGCGACCGTCGCTTGGGAAGGCGCGGCGGAGCCCGCGGACGCATCCTACCTCGCGCGCGTCGAACCCTTCGGGTATGAAGCGGCGAGGTCGGACGCGGACGGCGCCGCTCAGAAGCCGCGGTTGACGGATGCGGGCGGGAGCCGGAGCCTCATCGCGACGGTCCGCTCCTGGTTCCTATCGGCGTCGGCGGCCGCGTGCGTCTTCTTCCTGTACTGGATCCTGCAGGCTTCTGGCCTCGCGGACGCGGCCTCGGCCCGGGCCGAAGCCACCATCGCCGCCGCTTTGCTCGCCGGCGTCGCGGCTTCGGTTTCTTCCTGTCTCGCCCTCGTGGGTTCCCTGGTCCTCGCGCTCGGCGCCGCGGGAAGCCGCGGCGGCGCGGACGAGGAAAAAGCGGCCCCGGTTTCCCGCAACCTCTTGTTCCAAGGAGGCCGCATAGCCGGTTTCGCCCTGCTCGGCGGCGTCCTCGGCCTCATCGGGGGCGGTTTCGCTCTTTCGGGCCGCGCGGTGTCCGTCCTCACCATGGCAGTCGGCCTCCTGACCCTCTTCCTCGGCCTCTCCTTGCTCGGCCTCATTCCCGCAGGTCTCGCCTCTCGCCTTCCGCGCCGTTTCTCGCGTGCCCTCGATTCTATCGCGCGCTCCCCCCATCCCGCGGCCCCGGTTCTCCTCGGCGCCGCCACTTTTTTCTTGCCCTGCGGCTTTACCCTGTCCATGCAGGCCCTCGCCCTCGCTTCGGGCGGTTTCGCTTCGGGAGCCCTCGTCATGGGCGCCTTCGCCCTCGGAACTTCCCCGGTACTCTTCGGCGTCGGCTTGGCGGGAGCGTGGACGAAGCGGAAGGGCGTCGTGTTGGCGCGGGCCGCCGGCCTCGTCGTAGTCGCCTTCGCCCTCCAGTCCATTCATTCCGGCGCTTCGCTCTTCGGCTTTATGGGCAACGTCCTGGACACGTCGGCCGCGGCCTCCGGGACTCCTTCCGCGGCTTCCCGCGTCAACGCCGACCCCGCGGCCGAACCCTTAGGATCCGTCCGCGCGCCTGAGCCCGATCAGCCTGCCGCGGGCGCGGCCGAAGGCGCTCAGGAAGGCGAAATCCAACGCGTATCCATGAAGGTCCTCGCCTCCGCCTTCGAACCGGCGGTCATCCGGGTGAAGGCCGGCGTACCGGTGGAGTGGACCATCGTGGGGGAAAACCCGTCGGGCTGCACGAACCGCATCGTGATACCGGGGGCCGACGTTTCCATACCCGTTTCGCGCGGCGGCTCGCAGGTAGTCCGCTTCACCGTAACGGAGCCGGGAAC